>JAAGZM010000552.1 GCA_024206355.1 Gammaproteobacteria bacterium
AAGCTCTATAAGCAACTCAGCGTTTGCTAGAGAATCGTTAACAAAGAAAGGTATGGATGACAGCCAGATAACAGGAACAGCTAGTTCATACGCTCGTAAGTATGCTTTAAATGGTTTGTTTCTTATTGATGATACAAAAGACGCTGATTCAATGGATAATTCACAGCAAAGTAAGACGCCTAGTGCTGACGATATGTCATGGATTAATGCTATCAATACTGGTCAGGCGAAGCTTGAAGATATAAACGACTTAAAATATAGAGAATACATAAAAGGAATGTTGTAATGAATATTTACATTGATATTGAAACATTAAGAAGTCCAGAGCAGCACAGACTTGAAATACTAGAAGATGTTAAGGCTAATTTTAAAGCGCCTAGTGGAATTACTAAAGGCGCAATGGCTAAAGATTTAGGGATTGATGACAAGGCCGCTAAATTTATCAGCGCTGGCGATATGAAGGCGCAGTGGGAAGATAAGATGGCAGCAACTAAAAGCGATCAGGTTGCACAAGCTCAGTGGGAGAAAACAAGCTTTAATCCTGATGTTGCACCGATAGCTTGTATGTGTATTGGTTTTTATTCTGCTCATGGCTATCAAAGCGCTGTATTTGAAACTAACGAGCTAACGAATGAGGCGGAAATGCTTCAAGAGTTCCACGGTTACATAACGAGTTTATGCGTAGCAAATAGTACGGATATTAAAAAGCCTAACTTTATAGGTCATAACATAGCTAAGTTCGATTTGCCTTTTATCTGGAAGCGCTCAGTGATCAATAACGTTGAAACTTGTCGCGGTGTTAAGTGGATGGATGCTAGGCATGGCGTAAACTGCTTTGATACTATGGTTGCATGGGCTGGCTTTGGTAATAGAATAAGCGCCGACAACCTATGCAAAATTTTAAATATTAAGGGCAAAACAGACGGAATGGACGGATCAAAAGTTTATGATACTTGGCAAGTTGATCCGCAAAAAGTAATAAATTATTGTCATGATGATGTGGCACTAGTAAAAGAAATACATAAACGTTTAACTAAATAGGAAAGATAAGAATGCATATTATACATGGCGAACTAAGAAAAGCACCATACGTTAAAACTGGAATGGGCCAAGACGGACAGACCACAATGTTTATAATCGAATTATCAGAAATGATAAAGGACCGCCAAACAGGTGAAAAGCTTTACACTAATTACAGTGCGGCTATTTTTGCCAAGTCACCAGCTCAAATTGATTACTATAATACTTCATTAGTTGAGGGTAATTACGTTGTAGTTAACTGTGAAAAGCTAAAAGT
>JAAGZM010000553.1 GCA_024206355.1 Gammaproteobacteria bacterium
CCTTTAAGGTAGTTGTCGATACCTTCAACCGCGATAGATGCATGACCTATTGCTGTTGTTAATAGGTGTGGTTTTATAACATCACCACCAACAAATAAGTCGTCATACCCTTTTATTCTGTAAAATGGGTCAGCTTCAATTTGCCCCCAACCATTATCAAAACTTTCAAGACCGCTTAAGTCTCCTTTTTGACCAATTGCAGGAACAATCATGTCACAAGGAATTACTTTTTCAGAACCTTCGATAGCTTCAAATTTACCCGTGGACCAATCGGCTTCAATCACTCTTAAGCCAGTGGCTCTGCCGTCATCACCAATAACAACTTCTACTGGTGCTAAAGAATGCATAATATCAACACCCTCATGGGTTACATGGTTGATTTCCATTTTGGTGGCAGGCATTTTTTCAATAGGGCGACGGTAAACAATGGTTACATCGGCTCCTTGTCGATTGGCTGTAGAGGCAACATCATGTACTGTATGTCCTAAAATAACGTTTTCCGGATAATCGTGTTCACGTACTTTTTCGATATGGCCAATACGACGGGCTACAGCAGCTACGTCCATTGCGGTATCTCCACCACCAATAACTAGAACATTCTTCACACTGTGAAGTAGGCGTCCTTGGTTGTAAGCTTCAAGGAAAGATATACCGCTGACTACGTTTGGAGCATCGCCACCAGGAATAGGTAGTGCAGAGCCCGCTTGAGCACCGACACCTACATAAGTGACATCAAATTCTTCTCTTAATTCTTCAAGACTAACATCGACACCGATTTTCGCATTAGTATGGACTTCAACGCCCATATCAAGGATACGTTGAATTTCGCCATCCAAAACTTCTCTTGGAATACGATAATCAGGAATACCATAACGAGCCATACCACCTAATTTAGGATGTGCTTCGAATACAGTACAGGCATGGCCTTTTAAACGTAATTGATAAGCAACAGTTAGTCCTGCAACACCACTACCGATAATCGCTATTTTCTTGCCTGTATCAGCTCCAGCTTCTGGCAATTTAAGATTATGCTCAAGCGCATAGTCACCGATAAACTGTTCAACAGAGTTAATACCAACGTGATCTTCAACTTCATTTCGGTTACAGCCATCCTCACAAGGAGCAGGGCATACACGACCCATGATCGCAGGGAATGGATTCGCTTTAGTTACTCGACTGAACGCATATTCCTGCCATGGTGAACCTTCTGGTGGCTTTTCAATACCGCGAACGATATTTAACCAGCCACGAATATCTTCACCCGCTGGGCAACTGCCCTGGCACGGAGGTGCACGATGGATATAAGTTGGGCATTTATGAGTGGTGTCAGCTGTAAATAATTCCTCAGACCAAGGAAGATGTTTATTGACGCCATCTTTAAAACGGCGTTTAGTTAAAAGTTGATCAGACATTCTTATTCTTCTCCACTGCTAGGTTCATCTTTATTCATTTCTTCTTCATCGGAAGTTTCATCTGTGATTTGACCTGTTAAAATAATAGCGTTTGAGACAAGCTGGTGGACACTAACTATCGCGTCCATTTCAAAACCATATTTAGGTAAGATCTTAGAAAATTGTGATTTACATATCGCACAAATTGCTGCCATGTGGGTAACACCATGATCTTTTACAACCTCATTGAGTGCCTGCATACGCGGTGAGCCGCCTTTTACACGCAATTCCATTAGGTCGTCTGTTAATAGTCCACCACCACCGCCACAACAGTATGTAGTCTCGTGAATGGTATCTTCGGCCATATCAACAAAATTATTACAAACAGCTTTGATAACTGCTCTTGGTATTTCAAACTGACCACCTGGTGAATCTCCCATTCTAGTAGCACGAGCTACATTACATGAATCATGGAACGTCAGAGTCATATGATCATTTAGTGATTTATCGAAAGTTAATTTATCTTCTTCGATAAGATTATTCGTATATTCACAAATATGTTGTGGTATAGGGTAGCTCTGATCAAGGAAGTCCCATGGACCAATTAATGTATTCCAGAAACTGTAAGCTACTCGCCATGCGTGTCCACATTCGCCGACCACAATGCGTTTAACACCTAAATCGATAGCGGCTTGTCTGATACGCATAGAAACTTCTTGCATCTGATCATAAGAACCGATGAACATACCGAAGTTACCAGCTTCAGAAGCATATGAACTTAATGTCCAACTTGCTTGCGCTTGGTGAAACACTTTTGCATATCCCATCAGGCCATCAACGTGTGGTTCAGCAAAGAAATCTGCACTAGGAGTGATAAGTAGAATATCAGCACCCTTTACATCAACGGGCAGTTTTACAACTACGCCAGTTTCTTCTTCAATATCTTCTTCTAAGCCTTCAAGAGTATCCACAAGAGCAGGCTTAGGTAATCCTAAGTTGTTGCCAATTTTATGAACCTTACCAAGGATTTCATTACAATACTTTTGACCTACCCCGATGTGATCCAAAATCTCCCTGGCAGCCATAGAAATTTCTGCGGTATCGATGCCGTAAGGGCAGTACACAGCGCAGCGTCTACATTGAGAACATTGGTGATAATAGGAGTACCACTCATCGAGTGTTTCCTTCGTTAAATCTTTTGCGCCAACAAGTTTTGGGAAATACTTTCCTGCAAATGTAAAATATCGGCGGTAGACACTACGCAGTAGATCTTGACGAGCTACTGGCATATTTTTTGGATCTCCAGTTCCAATAAAGTAATGGCATTTGTCTGTACAGGCACCACATTTTACGCAGGAATCCATATAAACTTTTAGAGCACGATTTTTCTCTAATAACTCGCCGAATTTAGCAATTGCTTTATCGTGCCAGTCATCGACTAGCTCTCCTGGAAACCCCAGAGCTTCTTGATGATTTGGAGCAGCAACAAACGGCTTTGAGTGCGCCATAGAACCCACATCAATTGATGGTATCTCCAGATAATCTTTTAGCTCAGGTGTTTCAAAATCTGCCATGCTTAAGATCTCGCTTCTGGTTTGTTAGATTCTAGGGCCTCGGCCCAAGGAGCTAGGTGACGCTTTTCTCGAGCATCATCCACTTGATTACGACTTGGACTGAAAAACATTCCAGGAGCGTGTAGAAGCTTAGAAAATGGAAAAATTATCATTAAGCAGATAACGAGACTTAAATGGATAATTAATACTGGGTCAGCTGGCAGCGTCTTCCAGTCGAAGATCATTAGACCTAACAAAAATTCTTTCAGAGCAATAATATCCGTATGGGTAACATACTTCATTGCCAAACCAGATAATGTAATTGCTATCAGAAGCATTAACATTAGATGATCCGACAG
>JAAGZM010000554.1 GCA_024206355.1 Gammaproteobacteria bacterium
CAAGTGACCCTCGGCGTATCTTGATAGATCGGGCGTAGGCTGGGCCGAATTTATTGCACCAGTTGCGGATGGATTCGTAGGAAACAACAATCCCGCGCTCAGCCAGAAGGTCCTCAACATCGCGATAGCTGAGACAAAACCCATGATATAGCCAGACCGCATGACTGATGATCTCGGGAGGAAAACGGTATCCGTGGTAATCTGAGTTTGTTTGATTCATGTCATCAGTCTGACCTATTAGTCCTTAACTTGTCAGTACCCTTAGCAGGTGGGGTTGCCCGGACGTTTACCACGTAGTTTACGTTTTGTAGTTTTGACAACCTCATTTGATATCGACTTAGCTCCACTAAAACTTCCTTATTATGCTCAGCGTCGAGCTGTGCAATTTTTAGCTGATATTGCAACTTCTGCTGTTTTAATACCGCTAGTTCAGACTGCAAAGCAATCGTGCTTTCGACTGTATTCAACAAGCTTTTCAAACGCGTATTTCTGTCGTTAACAGAAAACAGCCCTGGGTCCGCTAACAACTGCTCATTCCAGAACTGCTCTAGCTCTACCAGATTGGATAGTTGACTGCCAGCAGTGACATTACATAGATGAGACCCATCTTTGATACCACTCTGCTCAGGCGCCGGGTTTGACTCATCCTTGAGTGCCTGACAAAGTGCATCTCGTGTGGTGGTAACTTCTCCGAGGCCATTATCAATTGTGGCAGATGTCTGTTCCTCTGCTCTTTCATCTGGTTGCGTCTCTTCAATTTTTTCTTTAGATGTGGCGTGGGTAGCCTTAATTCCTTCTAGCGAGGATATCAACTCTTCTCTAAGCGCAGCGACCTGTTGTTCTGCGATTGAAGTCGATGTCGTCGTCGATTTTCCAAAAGCGATCGACTCAGAAAAAGCCAACATTCGCTTAGATTTTTCGATGCTATCGAAGCTGACGCCCGTCAGGTCTCCCGTAGCTATCTTTGCGGCCGTCGCAATAGTATTAATGCCTAAGTCCTGATAAGCCTTCAATAGCTCTTCGGGGTTTGAGTCGAAGCTCTTTAAAGACCAGTTGCCAATATCATCTTTGATAAATGCGGTGGCAACATCGCCCATGCCTGAACTATGAACATGGTTAATTCGCTTCCAGTAATTTTCATTCAGAAGCGCATCGGCAATATTTGGTTCGTCAAAGGTATCGTACCAACCTCCACGTTCATAGCGACAAGGCTTTTCATCAGGATCAGAATTGTAGCAATACTCTGTAAATAACGACGGCGATGCTTCGGCCAGATAAGCACTCAGGGGCAATAGCTGACCTGACTCACCATTAATCTGTTTTAACAACAGTTCTGCCCGTGACATGAGACTTCGTGCATATATTGCTCGTTTTTCGATGCTGCTGTCTTTCGCGGTAAAATCACTCGCTTTCTTATCCTGCTTCCAGAGGGCATCTTCATAGGCCCTATAAAGAGTCGAGCTGCTACATTCTATTAGCTGATTTAATAATACTCTTTTATCGGTTTCGCTTGTTCCTGCAGAATTATGCAATCCATCCCCTTGTGGCTCACAAATACCGGTGTTAACCAGCGCCGTGAGTTCGGCCCATTGTGCATTTTCATCCTTAGCTAATGGCCCCTGATAAACTTCAACTTCTACTTCCATCGAACTGCCCTGCATGGGGTTCATGAAGGCACACCCTGTAGTTAGAAGCGATGAAACTATAATTACCTTCCCAATACTAGTCATTTTCATTCACTCCCTTTATCCGTGCCTTGTATCGCCTTTATCAGCTTATCCAACCGGACATCAAATGCCTCGCTATTATCTGACCGATGGAACTTCAGTTCCGAATTAGTGACATTGCTAATTTCATCATTAAAAGGCTGACTGGCTGGAGTGACTTCACTATGCGCGTTTGCCATTCGACTCGACAGCTCCGTCATAGTTGATATCAAAGGTTTGGCCGAAGTATACATAGCGAGAATAAGGCGCTCATCAGGGTTAAAGTGACGCCACCCTTCAGGTCCTAAAACCAGAAAACCATGGTTTCGTGAAAAGCCCGGAGGGCAATCCCGCCTCGAAAACTCTAGCTTTACTTGATCTTTCAGCTCTGTATTTTTAACCAGTTCCATCTGCGCAGTATTCAAATACACTAGTTTATCTGAGCCACCATAACTTAGTGGATCTACCTTTAAAGCCTTGCTGTTAAGATCATTTATTGCTGCTTTGTTATCTACATTCAGCTCTAAATAAAATCGACTGCTATCCGACCCTTTCTCACTGGCACCATATAAGAATTCAAAAATGTTACGCCTGCTCTCTAAAAGAAGAACCAGTTGACTTTTATATTCAGCGATGAGTGGTTGATCTTTCTTATCATCTTCTTTGAGAGATTTCAGTTTTGAATAAATATCATCAACCTGAGTGTTGATTGACTTTAGTTTTAGAAATTGCTCCGATTTAGTTTCATCATGTGACAGACTGTTCTTGCTCACCAGCTCAAATTCGCCCTCATTAATCTTGACACTACTGCCGAAGGGATCAATTTGACTAGCGTGAAGTGTACCTGATTCAAATTTGGTATTTGACCAATGGTGAGCCTTACCGGTCAGATTAAAACGGTGAAGCGTATCGCTTAGAATATATTCGTCGTTAAAAGAATTGGGTATATTCGATAAAACCTTAGGCTTCGGTGGCTCGCAGGTATTCACTACGCGAAAATAATAGGTGGTTTTAAATCGAACCCAGTTATCCTTATTATCTGGTAAATTGCTTTGACGCCATTTCACATTGGATGACATACAACCAACACAGGCCAGGGTAAGTAACACTATCGCTATGGACTTAAGGAATTTATTCATTCTTGCTCCATGAAAAATTATTGGATACGAAGCAAACTTTCTGTTTTTTGATAAAGCTGCTTTTCAGAAAAAAAACAATAGTCTTTCAGCAGTGATAAGAAGTATAAAAGCTATATTTCCAGATAACCAGATCCAATAATCAAGAGTTCACGCCGATTATCTGGCCCGAATACGGTACTGTCAAGTTAAGGGTTCTGTCAAGTTGACCAATAATTGCAAAAAGGGCACTCACAAATATCAGCTTTCCTGCTCAGCAGGCACACGTCACCTGCTGCCATGTTTCAAATGATCGGTTTCTCAAGAGCCGGTAGTTCGCTGCTCGAAGTAAATGCCGACCCACACGAAAGAGGTTATGGACCTGGCTGTGAACAGCCAGAAATCGCTGTGCTTGTCCGGGTGACTTAAATCGGCGCATCTGCCGCTCCTGTGCTCGCGTGTGTTCATGTGAG
>JAAGZM010000555.1 GCA_024206355.1 Gammaproteobacteria bacterium
AAATGATATTGACATGAGAATGGGAGAAGGATGCTGAAAAAGATAGATAAAAATCTTGTTATTTTCGATGAGAAAGATGAAACATAGACAGCGATGCTAAGAGCGCTTGAGCTAGCAAGACTCACTCAAGCTAGGATCCATCTTATTGCGACAGTTTTCTCGATGACCAACTTCTCAGAAGGCGAGATGACGATTGAAACCTTCCAATTGTAGAGAGAAGGTATCCAAAGTCGTCTCAAGCTAGAACTTCGTGAATACATCAATTCCTTAGATGCTGCAGGAATTGATATTAGTTACGAATACTTATGGAGCAATAGCCCTCATCATGATTTCGCTGATTTATGTAAACGTAAATCGTTCGATCTATTCATTAAAACAGCTAATAAACATGGACGATTTGAAGATATTTTCTATACTCGGCTCGATTGGCACTTATTACGAGAGTGCCCATGCTCGGTTTAATTGGTATCTGATGAGCTTTGAAACCAGAAGGTTTTCATTATAAGAATTGACTTTAGTGTACCTGCTCATAGCTCTCTGATGGAGGCGTGTTATCAGGGTATGGATCCATCTCAATTGATTTAAGATGGTAACCGTACATTCCTATCATTCCTTGGTAGCGATGTTCGCCGTTAGTTGCAAATTCAAAATGGTAACTTCTGTACCAACAAGGATTCTTTCTAGCATCCCTCGTCAATCGTAATTTTCGGCGCTCAACGGTTTGATCGAGAAACTGAACATTATGTTGCTTACAGTGAGACTCACCAATCTCACAGGCAATCTCCTTACAGCGTACCCCTGACCAAAGAAACCAAATAACAAGGAATAATAATATTAGTGTGAGAACTTCATCCATTTTCTAACCTTAGCAAAACGCAGCCAGAGGGCTGCGTTTTAATTCAATATTTTTTGATAAAGTTAAAGTTCAGTTACGGAGACCGTTACCTTATCTACACCAGCCATTCTTGCTGCGTTAACTACCGAAATAAGAATATCTGTTTCTGATGACTCGTCAACACCAATAATAGCTATCGCTTCTGGATTCTGTGCTCTCTTTTGCTCAACACGGGCACGAACCGCTCTGATATCAACATCAAGACCATCCATCGAAATACGATTGGCAGCGTCAATTTTAACAAATATATTCTTCTTCTTTTTCTCTTCTGGAGGAGGTGGCTCCTGATTAGGATCAGGCCTGTCAATCGCCACACCTGATTCTTTCACAAAAGATGTGGTCACAATGAAGAAGATCAACATAATAAATACTATGTCTAGCATCGGAGTCATATCTACTTGTGTTTCATCATCATCTTTAAAATGTTTTCTACGCATACTTAGATCCTGTAATTTTATTATCTAAACGAACAATATTATTAATATTATGGTCGTTTGTTCAGACGGATAACTATATACTGGCTAACTTTCTGAGTCCAGTGGAATGTCATTAAGTTTGGCAATGCATGCAAAATACTGTCGTTCGGCCCGACTGTCGAATTTCTGCTAATCGCCGAGTACACTGCAAGCACGCTTGCCCTGCTCGCCCATAAACATTCAATGATTGGGCAAAATAACCAGGTTTCCCATCCACTTGATTGAAGTCTTTTAGAGTCGTCCCGCCTTGCTCAATAGCTTCGTTTAAAACCTTTTTGATCACATCAACCAACCGTTGATAGCGTTTAAGACTTATTCGACAAGCTTGGCGACTAGGATGAATTCCTGCTTGAAATAGAGCTTCATTGGCATAAATATTACCAATACCTACGACAATATGAGAGTTCATAATGAATTGTTTAATCGCTACTTTTCTATTCCTAGATGCTTTAAATAGCATATCTGCATCAAATTCATTTCCAAGAGGCTCTACACCTAGTTTAGCAAGCAGTTTGTGTTCAAAAGGTATTTCTCCTGCCCACAAAAAGGCACCAAAGCGCCTCGGATCATTATATCTTAATAACTTACCGTTACTAAAACAGATATCAAAATGGTCATGTTTATCCACAACAGCATCAACTCCAAGTATACGAATACTCCCTGACATACCTAGGTGAATAAAAGCTGAGCCATGATCAAACTCAAGTATTAAGTACTTTCCTCTGCGACCAACATTATTTAATTTTTTACCACTGATTAGCTGGACCATATTTTCAGTAATTGGCCAACGCAACTTAGACTGTCTAATTTGAACAACAGTCACAGTCTGATCTTTGATATGCGGGAGTATGCCTTGACGAGTGGTTTCTACTTCAGGTAATTCTGGCATTATGGATTAACCTTCGGCTGCACTATTGGCTGTATTAAAAGCCGTAATTTTGATTCAACAGGGAAACTAAAACGTTTTTGATCAATCATTCGATAAAAATATAAGGTTTCATTATCTTCAATTAGTCTGAAAACTAAAGGCTGAGAATCTTCAGCAACAAATGCAAGAAGCGTTTCGCCTTTAAGTGGAAGTTGTAGATAACTGTCTATCTTTGTTGCCTTGAGATTTTGCCAAGACAAAGCAATAGCAGTTGCAGCCAGTGGTTCAATAACACCATTTTTCTCAAACCAGTTACCGTTTTCATCAACTTGTATGATTGTTGATGTCATTTCCAACCGAGTCAATTGCCATGATTCAGGCACAATATAGTCACCTGCCCAAACATCACTTACGATCTCTTGTTCAGGTTCATGCTTATTCAATAACTTGTTATATACAATATTAAAAATCATATAAAAAGTCAGCAAAGCCACGATCATGACATTAAGGAAGATACGTTTATTCATAGATTTATTATCCTAGATTCCTCAGTTGGACACGTTCGAGTGTGTGTTTTTTAGGCTTAATGGCGCCGACTAGAAAGCCGTTCATAGTCATTCTATGTGAGGCTTTTGCCGTCAAGTCAATGAGTCTAAAAAACGTGCAATCAAATGCGTAGGCAAACTCACTCAATGGATGAATACTAATCCTTGTGTAAGTTGTTGTTTTGAAGTACATAATCATAATTTTGAGCCGGTCAACTGAGGATTCTAGGATTATCGGTTAAATTGTCATTTAAGGCAAAACTTTAGTGCTAAAATT
>JAAGZM010000556.1 GCA_024206355.1 Gammaproteobacteria bacterium
TCAGTGTCATTATCTGGATCAGGGTTTTTGTCAGTGGCCTTTGTCTGGCATAATAGCCATCATTAACTAAAAGGATTGAATAAGTAATGATAGATGCACAGAAAATTGATGATTTAGTACGTAAATTGACGGCTGTAATTCCTCCGGGCTTAAAAGAGTTTGAAGTTGAAGCGAGAAAACAGGTTAAAGCTATCCTAGAATCAGGATTAACTAAAATGGATCTTGTGAGTCGAGAAGAGTTTGATATTCAAGTTAAGGTGTTAGCGAAAACTCGAGAAAAGATCGATAAACTCGAGCAACAGCTCTCGGAATTAGAAAATAAAGGTTAGCGTATTACACTTTATAGAAATCGATAGTGAGCATACCCTAAATTATAAATAAGGAATAGGAATGGAAGACAGGCAAAAAATTGCAGTATTTATTGATGCTGATAATGCACCCGCTGCAAAAATGGTATTAATCATCTCAGAATTAGCCAAGTACGGTGTCGTTAATATTAGGCGAGCATATGGCAACTGGAAGAGTTCAACCATAAAGTCATGGGAAGAAAACCTACACGAGTATGCTATTCAACCGATCCAACAATTTGATTTAACGAAAGGTAAGAATGCAGCAGATATTGCATTGGTTATCGATGTTATGGATGTCTTATATACAAAAAATGTGGATGTTATTTGTTTAGTTTCTTCTGACTGTGATTTCACGCCACTTGTTACTCGAACACTTTCTGAAGGAAAAGTTGTTATTGGTTTTGGTGAGAGAAAAACGCCTATGCCGTTCGTTAAAGCTTGCTCGAAATTTCTATATTTGGACGAA
>JAAGZM010000557.1 GCA_024206355.1 Gammaproteobacteria bacterium
ACTATGAGCGGTGAGTTTATTGACAAAACAAATGAGATGCGCGTTATCGCTATGGAAAAATCACTGGCAGGTGGGTTTGAAGTTGATCCGAGTTACTGGTTTGAAATGCAATCGGGGAAAATTAATTTACTAAAGAAAGTTGAAGACTTTCTTGCAACAGGTTTAGAAGCAAAGGCTGATGAGTTAATTAGTGAAGCTAACTCTGCATTAATGCTGAGTTTGATAATTGCGGTGATAAGCCTGCTTGGTTCTGCAGGTAGTGGTTATTATGTTGGTAAAGGTATTTTACATCAATTAGGTGGGGAACCAGCTGAAATCGAAAATTTAGCTAATGAAATAGCTAATGGTAACTTAAACTTTAAAATGAATATTTCTATTCAAGATGCTGTTGGTGTCTACAAAGCAATGGCTACTATGCGTGAACAGTTAACGAAAGTAATTGAAACAGATATTCAAGCAATTGTTGATACTGCAAAAAAGGGAGATTTGAGCCAGCGAATTGAATTGGATGATAAAGAAGGTTTTTATGAAAACCTGAGTAGCAGTATTAATGAATTAGTTGATGTTAACGAAAGAGTTATTAACGATACCGTTGCAATGTTTGGTGCAATGGCTGATGGTGATTTAACTTATACAATTGATGCCCATTATGAGGGAGCTTTTGATAAGTTAAAACAAGATGCTAACTGTACAGTGTCAAAACTTACTCAAGTAATTAAAGGTGATATTCAAGAGCTTGTCAATGAAGCTAAAAAAGGTGACTTGAGTCAACGCATACCTCTTGACGATAAAAATGGTTTCTTTGAAGTTTTAAGCCGAGGTGTAAATGACTTGGTTGAGGTTAGTGAGCGTGTAATTGAAGATACCTTAGTTATGTTTTCTGCACTCTCTAATGGTGACCTAACAAAGACAATTGATTCTAATTATCAAGGAAGCTTTGGTCTGCTTAAAAATGATGCAAATGCTACGGTAAAGAAATTAACTGAAATTATTACTGAAATTAGAAGTTCAGCCTCTTCAGTTGCTAGTGGAGCACAGGAAATTAGTGGTGGTAATTTAGATTTTAGTCAGCGAACAGAAGAACAAGCAAGTGCTCTTGAGGAAACAGCAGCAAGTATGGAAGAAATGACCTCCTCGGTTAGAAATAGTGCTGACAACGCTAAAAATGCTTCAGAGCTCGCATCAGATGCTCAAATAAAAGCAGAGTCAGGTGGGGAAGTAGTTGCCAGAGCTGTAAGTGCGATGGATGAAATTAATGAGTCTAGTAATAAAATTTCGGACATCATTGGTGTCATTGATGAAATCGCTTTCCAGACCAATCTTCTTGCATTAAATGCTGCAGTAGAAGCTGCAAGAGCAGGCGAACAAGGTCGCGGGTTTGCTGTTGTAGCTGCAGAAGTTAGAAATCTAGCACAGCGTTCAGCGGGTGCAGCAAAAGAAATAAAAGAACTGATCAGAGATAGTGTCAGTAAAGTAGAGGATGGTAGCAAGCTAGTCAATGAATCGGGTAATACCTTGAGTGAGTTAGTTCAGGCGGTTCAGCAGGTAAGTACTATTATTAATGAAATTAGTTCTGCGGCTCAAGAACAGTCTGATGGTATTGAGCAAGTAAACACTGCTGTATCCCAAATGGATGAAACTACCCAACAAAATGCCGCTTTAGTTGAAGAAGCTTCTGCTGCTTCAGAGAATATGGCGGAACAGGCAGGGATAATGAATGAATTAATGCAATTCTTTGCTATTGATGATTCTCATCAATCCTCAGTTGTTTATACTGCCACTGAGGATGAAACCAAAGAAGTAAGCGCAGATTCTGCAACCCCCAAAGCGGTTGTAAATAAGCCTGAAGATAATGGTGGTTGGGAAGAATTTTAAGAAACAATTAAGGATTATAATGTCAGATAAAACTACATTAACGCTACCTGAGCAATTAGATATTGCTCAGGTAGTGTCTCTAAAAGATAGAATGGATAAAGCTTTAGCAAAAGAGGTATCTGTTTTTGAATTAATAGCTGAAAAAATTGAACGAGTTGATTCAGCGGGAATGCAATTGTTGTTGAGCTTTAAAAATGCAGTACAAGAAGCTAATAAGGAATTTAAGTTACTTAAGCCAAGTGATGAGTTTTTGACAGCTGCAGATTTATTAGGATCTACAGAGTTATTAGAGCTTTGATAGTGAATTATTAATAATAGATTTATTCAGGAGTAATAAATGACAAAAATTCTAGCTGTTGATGACTCTGCGTCAATGCGACAGATGGTCTCATTCACATTGAACGGAGCAGGTTACGATGTAACTAATGCGTGTGATGGACAACAAGCATTAGATGCTGCTAAAAAGCAAACATTCGATGTTGTTGTTTCGGATGTAAATATGCCAGTTATGGATGGAATAACCTTAATTCGTGAATTGAGGAAGCTTCCTCAGTATCGGACAACACCGTTACTGATGCTAACAACCGAGTCTTCTGGAAATAAGAAAATGGAAGGTAAGCAAGCAGGTGCTACGGGATGGATAGTTAAACCTTTTAACCCTGAGCAGTTATTGAAAACCATCAAGCGTGTGTTATAGCAAATAGGCGTATAAAAATGACTATAGATCTCAGTCAATTTCACCAAGTTTTTTATGACGAAAGTTTTGAAGGTTTGGATTCTATGGAAGAGTTGTTGCTTTCACTCAGTGAAGGTGATGCCGATAATGAAGCAGTAAACACTATATTCCGAGCAGCTCACTCTATCAAAGGTGGAAGTGCAACCTTTGGTTTCAGTGCTGTTGCAGAGTTTACGCATATTTTAGAGTCTTTACTTGACGAGATGCGTGAAGGTCAAAGAGAGGTTACTACGGAAGCAATCAGCTTGCTGTTGCAATCTGTAGATTGTTTAAGAGACATGCTTCAAAGTCTCCAAGAAAATGGTGAGTGCGACAGTACTACATCTGAAGAATTAGGTAAAAAGTTCCTTGCAATGAGTGAGGGTGGTTCTAATGAAGAGTCTGAAAATGATAGCAGTGGATCTGCTAATAATGGATCTACCAATAGTGGATCTGCCAATAGTGACGAATGGCTGATAGCCTTTAAACCAGAATCACATATTCTAAATAATGGTAATGAACCATTAAGAATGTTCCGTGAATTAGCGATGATGGGTGAGTGTAAAGTAAAATTGGCTGAGTCCTCAGTTCCTAAATGGGGAGAATTTCAGCCTGATGAGCTTTTATTGAATTGGGAAGTGTTTTTAAAAGCTGATATTGATCAGGAAGAAATCGATGAAGTATTTGAGTGGGTAATAGATGAATGTGAATTAACTATCACTCACCCAGAAAAAAATGATAGTGATGAAGGTAGTGAAGAAACTAAAGAA
>JAAGZM010000558.1 GCA_024206355.1 Gammaproteobacteria bacterium
CTTCAACCTAGAATTGCGAAAGCTAACGATTGATGAACAAACAGGTAAAACCGGCATATTGAGAACCTGATCATTTTCCGATCGGACGGAGCACATCTCATTAATAAATGATTTTTCATCATGGCCTATGACCAAGCTAGAGACTGTCGATCACCATCCATTTTCCCAAGTAGTCCCATTCTCTGTTTGTTGCTTCAGGCCAGTAGAGGAAAGGCGATATTTGCTGATTGTATCATCATCTTGACTTCCGTTGGCGCTAATTGTCAATATGTAACTGGTTGCAATATTTCCAGTGTTACCTTTTGCGATAACTAACCCACTGTAAAATGTTTCCGGACTGGTAGCACTGATATTGGAATCAGCCAGTGTAGTGGAATAAGTAGCGTTACGTGCATAAAAAGCCTCCATTTTATGGGCAGCATCCAACAGAGCTGCCTGCCCGTCAGCACGTCTACTCTTGCGAATGGAATCAAGATAACTTGGGTAGGCAATCATTGATAATATAGAGACAATGACAATCACAATTAATATTTCGATTAGGGTAAACCCTTCATTTTAAATTGTTTAATGTGTATCATTCGATAACCTCTTCCCAAGAAATAGGAAGAAACTTATCAACCATTTTATAAGAGCTATCTTCTGTGATGTCGAATACCCCAAGTACATCCGATGATAATTTGCCTACCCCTTCATCAGGATAAAGAAGCAAGGGTGAAGATGGGATCCCAGTATTTTTGAGGTTTATTTTGCGATCATCTGGAGTTAGCCCATCAACACCATCAACATCTGGATGTACAGCAGAGGCATCATCCAAACTAACGAAGTAACCTTGAGTTGTCCTAGTGACTTGAGAATCACACGAATCATCCAAATCCTGAGCTTGCAAGGTAGTGAACATGATATTATTTTGCCAAAGAACTGGCTTGGAATAGGACTTTTCTGTTGATTCAAAGTCAATAAACCAACCTTTGGCCGATGCTACAGCTGCTAA
>JAAGZM010000559.1 GCA_024206355.1 Gammaproteobacteria bacterium
CATATATGCAGGGCCAATATTACGTAACTTCATTGCCGAAAATAATTTATCTGTCATTAACGACGATTTATCCGTTTTGGCAACTAAAGTCGTACTAGAAATCACTGCAAATAGAATGGTAATTATTCTAATAAGTTTCATATGAGTACCTTGTAAATATTAAAAAATATTAAACGTAAGTGCTTATCTTAATAAGGCTGAGAAATGAAAAGTGTAATTAAGACAGTTCGGCTCAATAGAATAAACTTGACACCTTCATAAGTTTCACAAGTTAACTTCTTACTTCATAATTAGCAATAAATTTAAAACTGAAAGATTTATTGTAATGCAGAAATCGCCCTAATTACTTCTGTGGTTTCTATAGGATCTTCATAATTATTTTTCATAAAATCAATATATAGCCAAGAAAATATTTGGTATTTATGATTATTTATTAGAACTCATCAACGCTCATTTGACAAAAGCCAAGATCAAAAATTGCACTGAGGTTAGCTATTTAGTGAAGTACCTTATTATTGGACACGATTGGGTTAAAAAAATTGGTTTTGGAGAGGATAATAATCAGAATATGGTTAATAGCCTCGCTAAACTTATTGAGATTGAGGAATAAATTCAAAGAGCATTATTCCACCAAACCGGGGGCCTTTATCAGTAAAATAGTATTTCATGAAGTCTTCCACAACTGTCTCGCCAGCCACTTGTCCAGCATGAAGTAATTTAGCACCGTCGACAATCATTCCTTCATGGGCATTGATGAGTCCTTTTGAAAAATATTTTGGTTTTACAAACGCTACGCCGGCTATTTTAGGCAACTTACTGAGTAATTCTGCTGTAATTTGCTCATTTGGAATGTACTGCACATCAGCATCAAGTGACCATCCAAGCTTTAATAATTCTTTGCCATTATCCTGCAAATTTAGGGTAATACTCTGTACAACTAATTTATCATTATCAATATACCGAGTTGATATTGCAGGTGTTGATGGATGATTCATAATACGATCGGAGGTGAAATGCCATCTGCTTTTATAAGTGGGGATCTTTTTTCCTTGTTGATCAGGCTTGTAATGAATTTTAATCATATTTTGTTGTGCTTCATCCCAAGAATTACTTTGGGCAAGACTCAAACTAGTAAGAACATGACTAGTACAGTCTGACACATCGAGTCTAAAAATTGGGTCAAAGTCAGGTGCGCGCTCTTCACCTAGCTTAAAAATTTCATACGGCGTACCTACCCGCCAAAGTGCTAATGCCCTCAACCTATCATTGAAGTCAGGAAATCTCTGGTCAAACTGTGGAAGTGCGTCATTAAGCTGTTGTTTGGAAAGTTGCCATGGCTTAGGCATTGCTGACAACCACTGCTCATCGGTCTCTCTTGTTGCACAAGAAAATAGAATTAAACTCAATAAGAAAATTGATACAATTTTTTTTATCATTAAATCGCCTTTAATAGATCCTGAATACTAATCCTTCTGTAAGTTGTTGTTTTGAAGTACATAATCATAATTCATAGTCGGTAAACTGAGGATTCTAGGTTCAATATACCAGCTACATCAGATGGATTCTATCAATCAATCACTTTTATAATTTTTTTGTCATTTTTATGACTACATTTTCGGAACCATTAGCGGCAATATTCGTTATACGCTTTAAGGCTTTATAGCCTCTTATAAGATAAAGTGGCTCACCAGGGAGAGTTGCACCTAGTTCTATGCTTTTAAATCCAGCTTTTTTTGCTGCACTCTCTCCAAGCTCTAACAACAAAGTCCCAATACCTTGACGTGCCCAATCAGGGTGAGTGTACATAGCTCTAATGCGTGCTGGATCCAAATCTGGATTACTAAGACTATCATCTCGGCCCACAGTATGATCACCACCATAAAGTGTTTTACGCTTTCCCCAGCCTCCACATCCAACTATTACAGTTTGATCATCACAAATTGTTTCGATAAGAAAATAAGTTTGATCCTCAATTAAAGTTCGATCAACTCCCATTGTTTCTTTTGCTGCTTCAATCTCTGCCATCGAAAGAAATGACTTCATATTTTCACTAATTGATAAATGCATCAATTCTACAATTGAAGGTATATCATCGAACCCAGCTATCCGGTATGTAAGTTTAAGTTTCTTTGTAAAAGTATTCATCGAAGATCACTGTCCAGGAATTTTATCACCTATCCCTCAAAGACCAAAGCCACCTATATACTAAAGTTGAATAGAGCCTTTCAACTAAAGTTGAATAGAACCGTTCATAAAATGTTGCTATTGTGATCATATCTATTAATGTTGGTAGATATTTGACTCTATTGTAACCAATAGCAGGTTCAAAAATAAGTATCAATGAACATCTTGTGATAAAAAAATCGAGATGTAGGAGATATGGAGGAATAACAATGGCAGAATTACAACTATATACATACATTGCCGTATTCGGTTCTTTCTCCATGTACTTCGGTATTGTCTGGTTGGCAAGGGCAAAGACAA
>JAAGZM010000560.1 GCA_024206355.1 Gammaproteobacteria bacterium
CTTCATCAGCCGCACGCTCTCGGACCTTCATATTTTCATTGATCACATCTTGCAACGCATCAATATCATAAAGATAAATATCCGAAAGCTCACTCACTTCAGCCTCAATATCTCGAGGAACAGCTAAATCAATCATGAAAACTGGCTTATGTTTTCTTTGTTTAATAACATTCTCAACGAGACCTTTACCTAAAATAGGTAATGGACTTGCTGTAGAGGTAATAACAATATCGGCTTCTGCCAAATATTGAGGAATCTCAGTGAGTGAAATAGCCCTACCACGATAAAATTTTGCAAGCTCTGCAGCTTTTTCACGGGTACGATTAGCAAATATAGTTTTGATGTTTGCCTGATCGGTAAAATGTCTCGCAGCTAATTCTATTGTTTCTCCTGCACCAATGAATAATGCAGTTGAGTTATTTAGCGTGCTAAATAATCGTTTAGCTAAAGTAACTGCTGCATATGCAACCGAAACAGCGCTAGCTCCAATAGCGGTTTCTGTACGTACTGTCTTAGCTACTGAGAAGGATTGTTGAAAAAGCCTCTCTAGGTGTGTTCCAATCGTGCCTGCTGTTCTGGCAATAGATAAAGCCTTTTTTAATTGACCAAGGATCTGTGGCTCACCTAACACCATCGAATCAAGTCCACTCGCAACTTTCATCATATGGCTGACAGCTTCTTCTCCAATATAGATATAATGACAATCATCAAGATCATCGTCTTCTAAGCACTTATGGGACTTCAACCAGTCCATAACATGGTGTACGTCACTCTCTTTGATATGGAGGTATAATTCCATTCTGTTACAGGTAGATAGTAAAGCAGCTTCTTTTAAAGTAGATAGTTCGATTAATTCTTGCAGCGCAGAAGGTAGCTGCTCTGATGAAAAAGCAACTTTCTCCCGCACATCCAATGGTGCAGTTTTATGATTAATACCTAGGGCAATTAATGTCATTGATTACAGAGAACTATGTTCTGCCTTTTTACTGGTGCTGATATTACTTAAAGATATTGATTAAAATCATCAATTAAAAATTTTGCCTAGTATAACATCGTCACAAATTCAACAATAGCGGCAAGAGCCTCTTTTTATTGAATCATTTTCTTGAGCAACCACCACCGGCAATGGTAATCTAGCTCTTGATTCCAACCGACAAGATAAATATGAAACTGCAATACCTATCAAAAGTCCTATTAATTATTATTTTTAGCCTTTCTGGCTGCACCACTGTTTCTAATAAAAATGCGACTCAAGGCGGCATTCAGAGCGACATAGTACAGAATTATCCTCTTAACAGCGAACTGATTAATCTAACTACGACGTATGATGATCAGGCTAAACTCTATGAAATGATCGTGTTAGGAAGAATTGCGGTTTCTCGTAGAAACTATAAGCAAGCATTAAAATACTACCTTGATGCACTGAATTTAAGAGCAGATATTGAACTTGCTCGAGAAGCTATCATGCTAAGCGAACAACTGAATGACCGTCATAGTTCAATACTTATTGCCGAACTTTGGGTTAAGTTACAACCCAATGCTTTGATGCCTTGGAAACTAATTGCTTATTACTCTTTAGCGGATAAGCCACTAGAACAAACGTTGCAAGCTGTTAAAAAAGTTATATCACTAGAATCAGATACGAATAATCAGCTTGTGTATTTTGCAAGATTAGGTTCAACCTATGAACATAGCCCTGCAATGGAGCTGTTTCAATCACTGGCCAACAGTTATCCTGATAACCCTGCAATACAACTAGCTATTGCAGATATTTATCAACAACGTGAAGAGTGGCATAAAGCACTATCAGTAACGAAATCTGTTGTGGACTCAAACTCTGATCTGAAAGTTGCCTGGACATTTCATGGCTCATTATTAATGTCTAGTGGTAAAAAAAATATCGCTATTGATTGGTACAAAGCTGCATTGAAACAATTCCCTAAATCTAATGATTTACGAAATAAACTTGGACACCTACTGTATGAATTAGACCAATTCGCTAATGCCAGAGAACAGTTTGAACAAATTGTTAACAACTCCACCCTTTATCAAGTAAGAAAGTCTCAAGTTAGCGAATCTCAGTATATGATTGCTGCCTGTTATTATTCTGAAGATAACTATCCGTTAAGTCGCCAATATTTTGAGCCTTTACTAAGGATAAAGCGACATCGAAACTCTGTTCTTTTCTATCTAGGTGAAATGGCAAGACGTGATACTGACTTTGAATCTGCAATTATTTTTTACAGACAAATTGAAAGTAGCCGCTATTATCAGACAGCTCATAATTTGGTTGCTCGATTACTACTACAGCAGGGAGAGTACCAACAAGCCATTGACTATTTAGAACAACTACAACCTCAGGACAAGGCTGATGAAGTAGAATTTAAACTTACTCGCCTGAGGATAATAAATAACCAAGGTGAAATA
This sequence comes from Gammaproteobacteria bacterium, assembly GCA_024206355.1. GTDB lineage: Bacteria > Pseudomonadota > Gammaproteobacteria > Enterobacterales. The sequence goes on from JAAGZM010000560.1 coordinate 2,428, forward strand.
GAAGAAGCAGAAGAGTATCTTGCAGAAATACTAGTTCAACATCCTGATGATCTCGATGTACAACTGTACCGACTTCAATGGATGCTAGAAAAAGAGCAAGCGAACGAGATAGTTACTTTGTTACCTAGTATTTTAACCATGCTTGAGCAACCAGAACAAAAACAACTTATCTTATCTGTCGCCTCAATGTTACAAGGCTTCGGCACAACAAACTTGGCCATTGAGCTGTTAAATACTCATATTGAAAATAATGATACTGACTTTCTCTATATGAGAGCTTTAATTGCTGCTGATATAGGAGAAATAGAACATGCAGAAAGCGATCTACGCTTAATTATTGAAATCGATCCCGAACACAACGATGCTATTAATGCTTTAGGATACACACTAGCTGACGCCAATATAAAACTTGCAGAGGCTCAATCTTTAATTGAAAAAGCTTATTCAAATAATCCTGATAGTGCAGCAATAATTGACAGCATGGGGTGGGTTTTGTATCGGCTCGGTAAATTATCAGAATCGACAAACTACCTTAAAAAAGCATTTGAAATTGAATCCTCAGCTGAAATTGCTTCCCATCTTGGTGAAGTCTTTTGGAAGATGGGTGAAAATGATTCGGCAAAAGAAATATTGCGTACAGCAATAACTAAATCACCCGAAAATAAAGCCTTAAAGAGAATTATAAAACAATTGAATATAGAATTTAATATGGATCCTGCAAAGCCATGAACCGTATTCGATTACACTTCATCTCTATATTGATTATTAGCGGATTAGTTTCAGCCTGTGCAACTAAAACGCCAAACGAACCTCACGATAATAGTTGGTTAGAGAGACAACAACATATATCAACAATTGACAACTGGACAGTCAAAGGTCGTATCGGCATTAAAACACCAGACCAAGGTTTTTCATCAAACCTAAGTTGGCAACATCAGCCCAAACAACAACTATTTAGGATCTATGGTGCTTTTGGACAAACCTATGCAGAGCTCAATCAATCAGAAGATAAGTCAACACTCGAGTTATCGGATAACGAAATTTTTGAATCTAATGATGTAGAAAGTCTTCTATATCATGTGTTAGGTTATCCACTACCAATAGAGCATCTTGAATATTGGATTTTTGGTCTACCTTATCCGGGTAAAAATAGCGTCTTATCTTTTGATAAAATCGGACATTTACAAACTATCCAATATCAACAGTGGGAAATTTCCTATAAAAAATATAAACGATTTTCTTCTTTCGATAACCAGTACTTGCCCACTAAAATTAAAGTATCAAATGGTGATGTCACACTACGATTATCATTAAGAAACTGGACGATGGATAGTAATTTATGACATCAAAATGGTTAGCACCCGCTAAGCTTAATTTGTTTCTTCATATCACAGGTAAGAGAGATGATGGATATCATAACTTACAAACCATCTTTCAATTTTTAGATTACAGTGATGAGTTGTCCTTTGAAATAACTAATGATGGCGTTATTCAACTAGAAGAGCCTCTGGTTGGTGTTCCTGATGAGGATAATTTAATAATTCAAGCTGCAAAAATGCTTAGGGCATTTGCTGGTAAAAAAACGGATGGCTTCTCCGACAGAAAGGGAACTACAGTTAGCATCAATAAACGACTACCAATGGGTGGTGGTTTAGGTGGTGGCAGTAGTAATGCAGCAACAACTTTAGTTGCACTGAATTATTTGTGGCAGCTGAATTTAAGCAATGATGAACTTAAAATTATCGGTCTTAAGCTAGGAGCTGATGTTCCTGTATTTATCCATAGAAAAGCGTGTTTAGCCGAAGGTGTTGGAGAAAAGTTTACAGATGTGGAACCTGAGCAATGTTGGTACCTCGTAATCGTGCCCGATTGTCAGGTAAATACGGGTGAAATTTTCTCCAATTCATCGTTGACAAGGAATAGCAAAACCCTCAGAATACGCCCTCTTCTGGATTGGGAGGTTTTAGGAGTGCTTAGAAATGATTGTGAAGCACTTGTAAAAAATCTATATCCTGAAGTAAATCAATCACTTGAGTGGTTATCCAAATATGGATTAGCCAGAATGACAGGCACAGGATGTTGTGTATTTTCACCCTTTCCTTCTGAGGAAGAAGCGGGTAAAATAGCCGCCCTGCTACCAGAAGACGTAAAAGCTTTTGTTGCTCAAGGAGTGAATCAGTCGCCGCTAAGTCGGTCATTCACTTAAATCTGTTTATTCTCAACTGCTTAATTCGGTTGATACCCGCTAGAACCGGGACTCTGTTGGGACGTCGTCAAGCGGCAAGACCCTGGCTTTTGATGCCAGTATTCGGAGGTTCGAATCCTCCCGTCCCAGCCATTTTTTTTCAAGTACTATTTTTAAATGGGAATGGGTACTTCACATGTCTGACATGATGTTGTTTAGTGGTAACGCCACACCAGAACTTGCTCAATCAATAGCAGATCATCTGGGTATTTCACTTGCTGATGCAACTATTTCACGATTTAGTGATGGTGAAATCAATATTGAAATAAATGAAAATGTACGTGGTCAGGATGTATTTATTATCCAGTCTACTTGTTCGCCAGCAAATGAGAATTTGATGGAGCTTGTGATTATGGCAGATGCTTTAAGAAGAGCATCAGCAGCAAGAATCACAGCAGTTGTACCTTATTTTGGGTATTCAAGACAAGATAGACGAGTACGTTCAGCACGAGTCGCTATTAGTGCAAAAGTTGTTGCTGATATGATGGCAATCGTAGGTATTAATCGCGTACTGACTGTAGACTTACACGCAGATCAAATTCAGGGCTTTTTTGATTTTCCTGTGGACAATGTCTACGGAACGCCAGTTCTACTTGAAGATATTTACGAACATAAGACTGATAATCTTATTGTTGTATCACCCGATGTTGGTGGTGTTGTTCGAGCAAGAGCTCTGGCAAAAAGACTGGATGACTCAGATTTAGCGATCATCGATAAGCGTCGTCCAAAAGCGAATGAAGCTGAAGTAATGAATATTATTGGTGATGTCACTGACAAAGTTTGTATCATCGTCGATGACATGGTCGATACAGCAGGCACGTTATGTACTGCTGCAAATGCCCTAAAAGATCATGGTGCTAAAAAAGTGTATGCTTATTGTACTCACCCTGTTTTATCAGGTAAGGCAATTGAAAATATTAAGAATTCGAAGATCGATAGAATAATTGTTACTGACACTATTCCATTATCTGAAGAAGCAAAGAGCTGTGACCGTATTCGTCAGATATCGTTGTCACCTATGTTGGCAGAGGCAATGCGCAGAGTGAATACTGAAGAATCATTGAGTTCAATGTTTCTAGAATAGCATTCATTTATAATAAATTTTTGATACTAAAGTCCGCATTAGCGGACTTTAGTATTTTAACCGTTCGGTTCTCTGGTCGCGGAGAACGAACATTTAATGGTCAATTGACCATGACTTAAGAAAAACTGGAGAGCAACATGAGTAAAGATCAATTTATAATTAATGCTGAACTCCGTGACGAATCAGGAAAGGGAGCGAGCCGCCGCCTGCGTCACGAAGGAAAAGTACCAGCCATTTTATACGGTAGTGGAAAAAAGTCTCAATCACTAACACTCGAGCATAATGAAATTATTCAACACCTTGAGCATGAAGCATTTTATTCTCAAGTTTTGTCTTTAGTCGCTAATGGCAAGAAGCAACGAGCAATTGTTCGTGATATCCAACGTCATGCATTTAAGCCCAAAATAATGCACATGGATTTCCAACGTATTAGCTCAAATGTTAAGTTAACAACTAACGTTCCATTCCACTTCTTAAACGAAGATATATGTATTGGCTTTAAAGCCGGCGGCATTATTTCGCATCAGCTTAATGATCTAGAAGTTAGCTGTCTACCTAAAGATCTTCCAGAGTTTATTGAAGTTGATCTTGCTGCTCTTGATATTGGTGATAGCGTACATATTTCTGAAGTAACACTACCTAAAGGTGTTGAATCAGTAGCATTATCTCATGGTGAAGATTATGATATACCAGTTGCTAGCATTCTTAATCGTGGTGGATCAGGTGACGAAGAACTTGAAGAAACTGATGAAGTTGCAGATACTGAAGAAGCTGAAACTGACGCTCCTGAAAGCAGCGAAGAGTAATCTAACCTCAGTAACATGAGTGCCATTCGTTTAATTGTAGGCCTGGGTAATCCGGGCCCTCAATACGAACATACCCGCCACAACGCTGGTGCTTGGCTTATTGAAGCTATGACCAGACGCTATCAGCTGACACTAAAAAGCGATACTAAATACCACGGTTCAACTGCAAAACTTTGTTTACCATCAGGGGATGTTCACCTATTAATACCAGGTACATTTATGAATCGAAGTGGACAGGCTGTTCAAGCACTTGCTAGCTATTACAAAATTACACCGGAAGAAATCTTAGTCGCTCATGATGAACTTGATTTTGATGCTGGCACAGTTCGCCTAAAACAGGCAGGTGGTCATGGTGGCCATAACGGGCTTAGAGATATCATTAATAAATTAGGTGGTAGCCGAGACTTTCATCGACTGCGCATTGGCATAGGGCATCCTGGCGACAAGTCTCAGGTTCACAACTATGTGTTAGGTCGACCATCAGTTGCCGATCGACAAAATATAGAACGTTCTATTGAAGATATAGAACAAGTCATTGAAACGATTATTAGTGGTGATATGGCC
>JAAGZM010000561.1 GCA_024206355.1 Gammaproteobacteria bacterium
AGATAATACTGAGCGATCGCAGCAGCATGTTTACATCCATAGCCAACATAACAATTGCAGTACGAATTAACACGAGTTCCATTTTTATTATATTGAAGTCGGGCAATATAGCGCTGATCTCTTTGCGACTCGCTGTTTATCGTCCCTCTTATTACATCGCCATCGAGGGCACAGCTGATGATATTATTAGCAAAATATAATCGCCGACCTTTTTGCCACGCCTTATCAGTAAAGGCTAACTCTATTGTTTTTCGATTAAACATAAATCCAATTCTATTGATATGATCGACTAGGCATTTGTAATTTTTACTCTTGAACAAAATATATAGCCTTTTTACTTCCCAGTATTATATATCAAAGGTTATTCAAAATCAGTGTCAGGCACTGAACTATATTTGCAAGAGTTCTCCCAAACAGTTGTAGGTGAGCACGGACACAACTAATATCACGCTGAAACACAGATGTTCCAATATGCGACAATCTTTAGGGATGAAGCTAATGACACTGATGTCTACAGGTTAAATCTCCAAATCAGAGGGCGGGTAATTTACTCCTAACAATACCGCCCTTTTTACCGCCCTTTTTATTGGTCGACTAACTCATCTTAAGGTATCATGACTTTAATTAAATCTACTACCTGAAGATAACTAATGACTGATATCAAACAATCGCTACAATCTAAGCTCGACGACAAGACGGCTATTATTGGGATCATTGGCCTCGGCTATGTTGGCTTACCACTTGCAATTTGTTACTCGAATATCGGCTACAAGGGTATAGGTTTCGATATAGATTCAACTAAAATTGACTTGATTAACAGTGGCCAGACTTACATCAAACATATCCCATCAGAAAATATTCAAACTCTTGTTGATAATGGTTTTGAAGGGACGAGTGATTTTTCTAAAGTAAGTGACGCTGATGCTCTAATTATTTGTGTACCCACACCTTTAAATAAGTATCGCGAGCCTGATTTAAGTTATGTTACAGATACTGTGGATGCAATCACTCCCTATCTGCGAAAAGGTCAGGTTGTTTCGTTGGAAAGCACTACTTACCCAGGCACAACTGAAGAAGAGCTATTGCCTAGAATTGAATCTACAGATCTAAAGGTTGGTACGGATATTTTTCTTGTATACTCACCTGAGAGAGAAGATCCAGGCAATGCAAATTTCAGTACTCGCTCAATTCCTAAAGTTTGTGGCGGACATACTTCTCAGTGTTCTGAAATCGGTCAAGCACTGTACGGTCAAGCTATCGATACAGTGGTATCTGTAAGCTCGACTAAAGTTGCTGAATTTACAAAAATTTTAGAAAATATTCATCGGGCTGTAAATATTGGCTTAGTCAATGAAATGAAAATTGTAGCCGATAAAATGGATGTTGATATTCATGAGATTATTGGTGC
>JAAGZM010000063.1 GCA_024206355.1 Gammaproteobacteria bacterium
CTTATGTAATTGGCGCAACGTGAAATTTTCTTTTAACTCTACCACCCTTGACCAAGGTGGATCACTTTCATCATAGGGAAATGATATTTCTAAAGTAAATACTTCCAAAATAACCTCGTACAGTTTTTAGGTGCTAACGCCCAGCTTTGCGGAGAGCGAGTGCAGCGAGTGATTCCGACAACAGCTGATTGTTAGATGATTTTTTCATGGCCACTCGCATAATTAGAAATAAAAATTGTAAAAATAACCAATGAGCAACCGATAAGTAATCCAGGTAAATTAGCAATATAATAGCCAACGAAACAAGAAGTAATTGTTGCTACAGAATAAAGAAACTTAAAAATGTAATTTTTATATCTGGCTTTCCTATATGCCTGCATTGTGAGTTTTTGTGAGGTTTTATTCCAACTCACTGGCTCTACTGGCCATTTATGCTTAATGACATCTAAATCTGAGTTTGTTTCCTTTTCAATTATCATTGTATGGAAAAATCCAAGGCCGGTTTTTTTTACACATACGTTCTCGTGGACATACTGACTTGAAATAAAAACAATCTGGATTTCAGTTCCCTTCCATTTTCTAGGAAGCCTTCCTGATACCACGCCATTTTTGTCTGGCGAAGGCTCCGCTAGTTTAACCGCGTCTGGAGAATTGAACGTAGTATTATCAAAAATAATAACCTTACAATCATCTGTTCCCTCTGGAGGGAAACCTGAAATATGGTAGCTATTCATATCATCTAACAGTTTCTTCGAAGGACGCCTGTAAAGTACTTACTATACAGGCGTTCTTCTAGTTCTATGGCTGATAATCGCATATACTTGATATTAAGGGAATGACATGGAGCAAGTCAATGGACAAGGAAAGTCGAGAAAATCAC
>JAAGZM010000562.1 GCA_024206355.1 Gammaproteobacteria bacterium
ATGACTGCCCCCGCATTGCAGGCACTGCCTTGGGTTGCTATCACTGTGACCGACGATCCTGCTGCAATCTCAGTGCCTGCGCTCTGTGCTGCGCTCGTTGTACTTGCAATTAAAACACTCATATTCATTTACTCTTTGTTTAATTATAGTAACTCATGCCACTTATCACCGGCATTAAATCCAGATATTGATATAAATTTATAGTTTTGTAGGTCTGATTTGAGCATTGGCCACTTGTGTACGTTATCAATTACCCAATTTTCATATATACATACAGCATGGTTCATTCTTGAACTGTTAATGCCGCATGTAGCAATTCTTGATTTTTCACCAATTGCCGCTAATTCTTTTCTTACCGCTTGTGTAAAATCTTCACAATCACCAGAGAAATTACCGTCTGGTATGTCATCAAAGCTAATCCAATGCTCTTTGACATTGTACAGTTCGATGTCAGAAACATACGTGAATCGGTCATGTACGCTGGAGACTATTTTAGATAGTTTATTATGCGTTAACATTCACCGCCTCTTTTACGAAGTTCTATGCAACCATGTGGGGGTGATGCTTCTTTGCCTGTTTTAAATATGTCTTCATCTTCAGCTATTGGAGTACAGCTTATATTTAGTAAAATTAATAATGTGGTGATATAACGCATTTACAATTTAACTACTGATACATTGTCAATATAAAACTCTAACGCTATGCCCGTGTCTTCTCTTGAGGATGCTAATTATATTTCAGCTTCTGATGCAGTGCAAGCAAATGTATTA
>JAAGZM010000563.1 GCA_024206355.1 Gammaproteobacteria bacterium
ATAGTAAATACATAAGTAGATGATTCAGTAGATGAAGGATTATTTGACCCAACAATATAATCATCATGATTAGTTGTTTGACAGAGCCATTCACAACTATTGTTTAGATTGTGGTCAATCAATATTTCATGAGCAGACAGACTTATCTGGCCAAAAAGCCAGAATAACAAGAGAGCTAGCATCGCCAAGCGGCGGCGTTGCGGCCTATCTATCCCAAATGACATATATTCAAATCAAATTTCCTCACACGTTATGTTACATTATAACACTTGTTGTTTGGTATTTGGAAACTTTTATTATTGACAATGTCATGTACTAAGTTATAGCCAATTTTTAGTTGATGACTCAACCTTGTACAAAGTGAGGTTAAAGATTTTATTTATGATAGATATAGGTATGTAAGGCAGATGTACCTTCCCAAAAGCGAGTTGAAATTCACCACTACCGAGTTGCCATCTCCTCTGACCTGTCGTCGTTGTTTCGTTTAGTTTTTGTAACTTATATAACGGGAATATTGTATATCTAACACCAATAAATCCTGACCTAATTACGCTATAGTTTTCATTAATATAGTATCCATAGCGTCGATAGCGTTGCCAGAATACAGCGATACCGAATGGAATTACACCCAATATGATTAGCGCGTGAATTGTCGTAGTGATGACCAAGAAAGTTGTTAACAATACAACTGGAAAAATAACTACCATTAAACTTCGTCGAATTAAATATTGTCGATTAATTTTTTGAAACTTAATATCAGTTGAAGAAAAATCAGTGAAAACCCAAGAAACATATTGTTGCCACTGTTCAGATTTAAGCATAGGAATAATCAAATGCTGTTTTTTACTGTTCAGAGCTCGGTCACTTTGGGTTTGATGAAATTGAAGTGTAACTCTATTGAGTAGTTTAGCGAATATATTTTGCTTTATAGAAATACCCTGAACTTTTTGTTTACGGACGGTTATTTGTTGCCTATCAAGTAGACCTGCTATTCTTTTTAGTTTTGATGATTCGTTATGAAGCTCAAAATTGTGGAAGCGAATAAATGAACCTATTGCAGTAAAACTTAAGAGTAATAATCCAAACAAAATAAAAGAGAGAATGAATATGATAATTCTTGCTGGCAACTCAGGTAAAGGTAAAAAAGCAGCGACCTCATTTAAAAATACTGTGAAATCCCAACCTGCTCGTTCAATAGTTTTTTCTATCACTGGAAAAGTTGCAGCAGCTACTACAAATATCATGCTATTGGTAAAACCATATTTGGTAACTTCAACATTACTTAATTTGAGGATCTGAACTGTAGATTTATCCTCTGAGTATTCACTATTTTCATTATCATTGATAACATTCTTGCTAAGCTGATAATTGAGGACTTGTTGACTCACTCTATCAGCACTTTCTTTAGTGATACCTGGGATACTAGCTTCTTTAGTATTAGAACCAGCCGAATCAAGCATGCAATTTACAAGCTTAAAGGGTTTGAAATACCAGGGCTCTGAAATATTAACATTTTGAATTCTATCGTATTTAAGGTTTAAAACTTCTTTAGTAAAATAGCCCTGTTTGACGATGATTTGGTCATGGGTTATTTGAAACTTAAATGTCCAATAAATGATCAGAGCATCAAGTAGCAAAATGGCTAATAATACTAGACCAAAAATACTAAACCAGAAGGCTGTATCATCTATTGCAACCACACCTGCAACAATAATAGGGGCAGAATTAAATCCTACTTCCTTAATGATGTTTATGCCGCGACTAATAAAGAAGTGTATGACTGAGAGAAATGAAATTCTATGCCATTCAGGATTGTTCATTAAGAACAATCTCTTGTTGAATTTTACTTAATAAGAATTGCTTTATTTCATCAGATGTCTTGCTGTCCATGCCATCAATTACCATATCTGCTTTAAGTCCGCCGGCGGTAAATAAACGAATAGATGTGATGTTTAATTTTCGTTGCAAAAGGTTCTGGTGAGTTTCGATATGCTGTATACGGTTAAAAGGTAAGATAGTTTTTTTACGCCAAATAACACCTGTCTTATAGATGACGTCGTGCTCTCGAAGAGCATAGCCCTTATAACGGTGACTATAAAAACACCAGTAGACACTCAATAAATTCAAAGCAACTTCGATACTAAAAACAAAGATGTATTTTTCAATAATCAGAGGAATGTCGTTAATATATCCACCGATCGTTATAGCATAGACAGGAATGAAAAATATCATCCAGCCGATGGCATTAGCGATCGGTGCATTGTCAGATATTGAGTTAAAGTTTATCTGTTGGTATTGAGGAAGTAGCTCACAATCAATTTCTATATTGCTAATCATTTTTTACTTCATCATCAATTGATTTTTCAATAGCATATAATTTTAAATGAGAATGAGCAACTTTAGATTTATTTCTCAAGACCGGCCATAGCTGCTCGAATCATTTTATTTATTTTCATAGAAAAGTTGAGAATATCTTCTCGACCCACTAATGAAAATAATTTTACAGATCTAATAGCCGTCACATGAAAACTGTTTTCACTTTCTTCTCTGATCACAACATTACACGGTAGAAGAAGTCCTGTATCAGGTTCTGCCATCATCGAATCATAGGCTAATTGTGGCTGACACATCCCTAAAATTGTATTTGGTGCCATATCAATATTCAACTTCTTTTTCAGTGTGGCTTGAACATTAATTTCAGTCAGCACACCAAAACCAGCCTCTTGAAAAGCCTTGATAGTTTTAGCATAGACGTCATCATAACTGCCTTTAATAATGGTCCTCCAGCCAATATCGCTAGAGGGTAAAGGTACAGGACTGCCTGTACCATATTCAGTATCTAGGTACTCCATGATTTCTTTGCTAGAGGTAATAACCTTACCATCATCAACAAAGACAGGGATAGACTTTTGTCCTGATATTTCAATCACTTCTTTACGATCATCGCCATTGACTGGGACAGGAACTAGTAATACAGGAAGGCCGAGAATTTCCAATTTCTTTTTGATCAGAGAACAGAAAGGACAGCTTTCCAAGTTATATAAGATTAAGTTAGGTTTCATTTATATTTTCCTGTTATTTATAATTTATCGGTATTGTCTCAAGTACCACCATACAAAGAATCGTTTAAGCCAATGGAATAAACGGAAACTGGGTAGAACTATATTACACTTTTGATTTAGTACCACTAACATGCCTTTATTCAGGCTATGTATATTAACACGTCCTTTGATCGCCTAATAACATCGATGCTGATCAACTTATCTTCTTGCTTTTTCCTATGCGCTGCCTTAATAAACGCTGCGTACCGATGAACCTTATCGTTCTTTGACCAAGGGACAATTAGCTTCATAACTCCTCTTAATTGTACCTCGCATTTAATAGATCGTATAGATTTCATGCAGCTTCTTTCCATTCATATCGGTGATGAAGACCACCTAAACGTGGTAACTGAAGTAGCTGAGCAGACGATGAACTTTGATTCAAGATTGGACGTTCCAAAGGA
>JAAGZM010000064.1 GCA_024206355.1 Gammaproteobacteria bacterium
GTGCGCACAACATCCATCACAGCTTGCTCACCCATTGAGTACGGAAGGCGCACAAGTTCTTCTTGTTTATCATTGCGTACAATCCACCACTTATCGTCATCACCCACGTTGTTCCAATTCGCTGTGCACCCTATCCAAGTTTTCATATTTATCTCTCGTTTTGCCTAAGTTTTAGTATTTTATGTTTGTAATATAAGTTGGTTACAAAAGTTAGGATGCCTAAAATAAGACCTCCTATAACACCAGCCATTTGCCATTCACCCGAAGTGAGTCCTCCCATTGTAACAGCCGTTGCAGATGCTGCGTATGTGATGGGGGTAACTGTGGTGATTGTCTCCACAGCATGATGTATTTGTTGGCCAGTCGTATTCATGATATTCTCTCGGTACTTTTGTTCATGGTTTTATCAAATGACCTCATTGTGCCTATGCCTAACATGGCACCCAGTATACCAAATAGATCAGTCATCCCTAAGTCAGGAAAAGGTGGTAAAATAAATGTAGCCCAATCAACAGAAGAATCTAGCATCAGATACGATTGTATAGTCCACATAACTGTAATGGCTATGGCTTTAGGAATAAAAGCTATAGCTA
>JAAGZM010000564.1 GCA_024206355.1 Gammaproteobacteria bacterium
CTCTAAAAGAGGGTGATGCTTGGGTCTACAACGAGGCAGAGCAAAAGTTCAAACCAAAACCTGTTGTGCCTACAGTGGTTGTGACAGAGTTTCCAGCCGAACCTGATGCAAACACACTTTATATAAAGGTGGTTTAATATGCCAATTCAATTGCCTTTTTATGATGATTTTACAAACATAGATCCTTTAGTTTGGACAAAAGTAAATCAATCAGGGGAAGTGTTTGATAGCAATGGTAGTTATCTTGTCGCTAATTCTTCATCAAGTAGTTTTAACTATATGACAACAAATAATTTGCTATCTGGCGATTTTGATGCAGTTATGGAGTTTGAAACTTTCACATTCCAAGGTAGCGACTCCAATATAGAGTTAATTCTAGATGATCCTGATATTGCATTAGCAACACTTGCAATTGTAAGGGCAACAACATCAGAGGGTAGTTTATTCAGCACTTATTATAACGGGTCTTTTGATAGTACAAACATTAAAGCTAGAAATAGGATATCTAAAAGTAAAATTAAGCTAAACAGGAAAGGTGACTTATTAAGCATGTATGTTGCTGACTCTTTTAGTTCAGAGTTTCAACTTCTTGTGGAAGTATCTAATTTTATAACAACGGATGTAAGACTGCGAATAAGAGTTAGAGGCAATGGCGCAATAAACGCTAATATATATAATTTATCAATTAAGCCTATAAGCAACAACCTAATCCAATACAATGGTCAAGACATATTAGACGTTAAGTATTCAGATCAAAATAGCGTACTGCAAGACGTAGAAATGCGCCTTGGTAGTACGGTTGTATGGGGTGGCGTAGAAACTTTATACGGATTGGATTTTAGCAAATCAAGCGCTCAGGATAGAGGGGTTGTTATTTACAGCGATACTGGAAACACTAAATTAACATTCCGAAATGATTTTAAGGTTATTGGCAGGGCATCATTTAAAGC
>JAAGZM010000565.1 GCA_024206355.1 Gammaproteobacteria bacterium
ATTAAAATCAGTATTACTTCATAGTTCCGGATGTAGGTGTATAAACCTCGGTATCAGACACGCCATTAACACGTCCGTGTGGGCTCGCGAATTCATCCCTGAATTCGATGGTCTGATACCGAGGTTTATACACCTACATCCTGACTTTGAGCTTAACTTCTATGAATTTACAACCTAACCTCAGCCAACTTTAGCCATATCAGACAAACCACCATTCTCCGACAAGACTCGAACCTGAACGTACAATTTACCATCGACGGTAAGAAGACATGTGTCTGTACTGTCAAACATTGACTGATGATAGGGGCTATTTACTTCGGCGACTTCTCTGTTTTGTGGTGTTGCTTCTATTATATATTTTGAGCTGCAATCTAAGTCATCTAGGAGTGTTTTAAAATCTAAACTTGGTGGGTGGAGCATATATTGGCGGAAACGACTCATTGCAGCTAAGCGTGTTTGGGCGAATTGGTTTAAGATGAATTCGGTTTCTAACCAGTTGACTGACCAAAAGCCATTGTAAACATGATAAGAGTGCCAGTGATAATCCATAGCATCGTCGACTTCTTTTCGTTTTACTGCGTTTTGATGTATAAATCGGAGGCTGTCTAAAACCCAACTACTTTGATGTAACTCTAGCATCTGCATTTTATACTGTGTTATTTCAGGTCCTCTTTGTAAGAGCCAAAAATGATATCGCTTCAGTATTTTGAGGAGAAAATTACCAACCGTTGGAACTTCAGGTTGTATTAACATAAGACATTGATCTTTTAGCCAACAAAAGCCGAAGACTTTGTATTGGAAAGCTGTTACACCATCTCGTACCAAGCTCATAAAAACTAGATAATCTCTATAACAATCGTAGAGAGCCTCGCGATTTGGCGCCTCGATAGAAATTAATAAACATGAGCCATTGTATTCTTCTTGGTCAGCCATCCTTGCTCTCCGAAAATTATAGATTAAGGAATTACTTTACTGGCAGATTATGAAAATAACTAGTTCAATTTGTGGTAAAGGTGTAGGGGAATTAGCGTAAAATGGTTGGGGCTTTAAGACCGGATTAATGCAGAGATTAACCCGGTTTGCTTTGCGATATTAGATATTAACGACCTTATTGGATTGCTAATAATTCTACATCAAAGACTAGCATTCCACCGGGTGCACCATTCGTTGGATTTTCACCATAGGCAAGGGATGCTGGTATCCATAAACGACGTTTTTCGCCTTCTACCATTAATTGAACACCTTCTGTCCAGCCTTTAATTACCCGATTAAGAGGAAATGAAATTGGCTCACTTCTGACTACTGAGCTATCAAACATTTCGCCTTTTAATGTCCAGCCACTGTAATGAACATTAACCGTTGAAGATGCTGTTGGGTGTACTTTACCTGTTCCCTCTTTTAGCACTCTAGATGCGAGGCCGCTGGCTGTAACTTCTGCTGAGTCAGGCACTGCTGCAACATCTTCTGGAACAGCAGGAGCTGGGATTGCTTCTTTAATTTCTAATAACTCTACATCAAACACTAACACTCCCACTGGCGCTCCAGGTTGAGGATTTTCTCCATAAGCAAGGTTCGCAGGAATCCAAAAACGCCGCCTCTCACCTATTACCATATACTGAACACCTTCAGTCCAACCTTTAATGACTCTGTTCAGCGGGAATGCGATTGGTTCACCTCTAGCCACTGAGCTGTCAAACATCTTACCATCGGTAGTCCAACCGGTGTAATGTACAGTTACTGTATCTGTAGCACTTGGATGTGTATCTCCAGTACCTTTTGAAAGCACTCTGGATGCAAGTCCTGTGTCCGTTGTCGTGGCATTTTCTGGAATTGCTGCTACATCATCTGGAGCAGGTATATCACCTGCTGCCTTTACTTCATTTGTCATATTTCCTCCAACTAGCATCAGTGCCAGTATTGTTATTTTTAATAAATTAAACATCTTCTATCTTTCCTTTATTTGTTCTCGCTTCAGCTTCTACAAAAATTCGTTTTATGCGAGGCCATTTCTCTTTAATTCTACTATCAATCTCGCTAATCACCTGCTCCATTTTACCAGCCTTCATGTGATCATCAAAATCAATACTTAAATTTACTAAAATATATTCGGGTCCCATGTGCATAGTTAACACTTCGTTGATATATTCTACTTCTTCATATTCATCAGCCAGTGCTTTAATGCCTTTTACAATCTCTGGATCTGCACTTTCTCCAATTAATAATCCTTTAGTTTCAATTGCTAGCCATATTGCAGTTAATGCCAAAATAAGTCCGATTACAACCGAAGCAATGCCGTCAAATATTAAGATCCCTGTATATTCTGAGAGAAAGATACCTAGCATTGCAACAAACAATCCTAGTAATGCTGCTGAGTCTTCAAATAAGACTACAAACATTGATGGATCTTTTCCTTCTTGGACCGACCGTATAATATTGTATTTGGTGTTTTCTTTTTTAAATTCTTTGTAAGCAAAATACCAGGCAGCTCCCTCAAACAAAATTGCTAGGGTCAAAACAATGTAATTAATTAATGAGTTCTTAACCTCTACAGGATTAATAATATGAATAATTCCTTCGTAGATTGATATTCCGGCACCTACTGCAAATATCAAAATGGCAACAACAAAACTCCAGAAATATATTTCTTTGCCATGGCCAAAAGGGAACTCTTCATCTGCTGGTAGTTTTGCCTGTTTTAGCCCGTATAGTAGTAAGACTTGGTTTCCTGTATCCACTAACGAGTGAATACCTTCCGAAAACATTGCAGATGAATGAGTTAAGTAAGCGGCCACAAATTTGGTAATCGATACCAGTGTGTTACCGATAAGTGCTGCTATAATAACTTTCTTAGATGAACCAGACATAGTCGATACCATTTCCTTTTTTAATGTTCAAAGTGTTGTTCTAACTGTTCTCTTATTTCATCTGAGATTCTAATTGTTTTTTTTGTTTGATAATCAAAGTGAACCATCGTTGCTTCACCTGTTGCTGCGCATTGTCCATTCTGCCAAGCTTGCTGTTTAATGGTGAATGAAGAGTTGCCAATTTTCATCATAGTTGTTTTAACTTCAATTTCTGCATCTAGGTAAATTTGCTGTTGAAAATCAACAGTAATACGTGCAAGTATCAGTGGCCACACCTTTAAATTATATTCAGGTGTAAATATCTTAAATATTGGATCTCGTGCATTTTCAAACCAAACAGGTAATCGAGTATTATTGATATGACCCAAAGCATCTGAATCTGAAAATCCAGGCATGACGGTATAACTAAACATTATTAATCCTCTTAATCATTACTCTATTGTTTTTTTAACAACACTCTTTTTACACGATGTATTATTTCATATACAAAAATACCAACAAGATCAGCTACCCAATCTAGCCATGAAAAACTTCGCCAAGGCAGAAAATACTGAATCAGTTCAATCAAAATACCAAACCCTGCTAGCAAAACTATTGCCTGAAACCCATATTTTTTACCTAATGTATGAGAATACAAAAATGCTAATACTGAAAAAGTAACAGCATGTGCAACCTTATCATTA
>JAAGZM010000566.1 GCA_024206355.1 Gammaproteobacteria bacterium
ACACGTGAACCAGCTTGATCATCTCATTGTCGCTGTCGCTGTACTTTGCTACAGAATTACTATTGATCGCTTTGTGCGTTATATATTTTTCAAAGTTCATGTTCGTTTACTCCTGTTTGTTTGTTGTTGATTAATCCCAATTAACGCCTTCTAAATCAAACTGATTGCACCACAATTCTACTGCCATTGATAAATAGAATGATGCAAGGGCGCTCCATGATATACCTGTTTCGGGTTGTGGTAATTCGCCCCAATGTGATCCGATGTAGTCAAGCACATCATTGCCGTGTTCGGACATTGTTTGTACTGCGGTGTAATAAGTGACAGCTGGCATATACGCACCAGAGGCACAACCACCTTGTTGAATCCCTTTAATATCGATCATATCAAGGTCTTGATTGCAAGTAATCCATATGGGTTGGTCGTTTAATGCGTGTATAAAATCACGCAATAAACCAATTTCCGACATTTGTTTGCATTGTGTGTAAGTTAATTCCATTGTTCTTTCCTCTATTTGTGTATTGATACTGTAGATCATTGGTCTTTAACTGTCAACCTATTGTTGACGGTTGGTGGCTTACTCGATATCAATATGAGCAATATTAAAATGCTTTGGTAAACCTGCATGGCTCGCAGCTGAAGGCATTTCGTAAGAGTAGTCATAGCTCCCCGACTTATCATATTGATTAAT
>JAAGZM010000567.1 GCA_024206355.1 Gammaproteobacteria bacterium
CCGCCAATGACTGAATAAGCCTTCGCTAACTGTAATGCAGATACATCTAATCCATACCCGTATGACAAAGTTGCTTTCTCAATGGGTGACCAGTTTCTGCGAATATTTAAATGCCCACTAGTCTCACCAGGAAATCCTGTGGCATTATCTATACCAAATCCAACCTTATAAAAACTATCCAAAAACTCATCATCATCTAGGCTTAATGCTATTCGTGTTACGCCAACGTTGCTGGATTTTTTGATCACATCACTGACACTCAGTACACCATAGTTATGTCCATCACGAACCCATCTGCCACCAAGTTTGAGTAAACCTGGAGAAGTATCAATCTTCGTATTTGAACGATATTTACCACTGGTCAGTGCACTGATAGCCGTTAATGGCTTAACCGTTGAACCTGGTTCAAATACATCGGTGATCGCACGATTTCTCGTTGCGTTAGGCACTCTTGTTTTACGATTGTTAGGGTTGTATGAAGGCTGATTAACCATCGCCAATACTTCACCTGTATCAATATCAATGACCACAGCCGAACCGGCTTTAGCGTGATATCGCTTAACAGCAGCTTTCAAACTCTGATAAGCATGAGTCTGAATTCGTATATCAATAGACAAACTCAAGTCTTCACCAGACTTGGCTACTTCTAAAACATTCTCTTTCTCGATAATATTTCCACGACGATCTTTGATGACTTTACGACGACCATTTTCACCTTGTAGCCTGTCATCAAAAGCTTTTTCAATGCCTTCAATTCCTCGCTCGTCAATATCAGTAAAGCCCACAATGTGAGCTGATACTTCGGCAGTTGGATAATAGCGACGAGATTCTTCTTCGAGGTTAATTCCAGGAATTTTCAGTCGCTTAATAATAGCTGAATGACTAGGTTCAAGATGTCGCTTCAACCAGACAAATTTTCGTTTCGAACGTTTATCCACCCAGTGAGTTAATTCTTTAACTGACATATCAACCAAAGAAGCTAATTGTGCCCAAGCGGTTGTTTCAAATAAATCAGGATATTTTTCTTTTTCTTGGAATAGACGATCAGGGTTAATCCATAAAGAACTAACAGGAACACTTGAAGCTAATTCAATGCCATTACGATCGGTAATAATACCCCTGTGGCTATTAATCCCTTGGTAGCGAACAGTTCTTGAGTCACCTTGATTTTTTAAGAAGTCATTATCTAAAACTTGGATCCAAGCAGCTCGAACTGCAAGTCCTGCAAACAAAGTTAGGCACATACCCAGAACTAGATAAAAGCGCCAGACAGGCAACTGTATTACTGAGGGCGCTTTATTTTTCTTTTTACTCACTATCATCTACCTGCCGAACAATGCGTTCTGATTTTAAATCCAGATTTTTCATACCCAATTTTTTATATGCTAAATTCTCTAAACGCGAATACTCTGCCATTACTCGCTGCTCTAGTCTTAAGCGACGCCACTCAACATCAAGTTCATCGCGTTGTTTTTGTAATTTTTCTAATTCTGCAAAAAGCTGACGCTGTTCATGACTCGTTACTATTAATGTAAAAGCTGAAGCTAATATACACACTGTTAATATTAGCGTGCTTAACTGACCACTAAACAATCCAGATATCACTGCTTTCATTGCACCCGGTGGCTTAAGCTTCTGCTTAACTGTTTTTCTTACAGTCATCGCAGTTTCTCCGCAACACGCATAACCGCACTTCTTGCCCGCGGATTTAAATGGGTTTGTTTCTTATTCGCTTTTATAGCTTTACCGTGAGCTTTCAATCGTTTATTCAATTGCTCTTCTGTCACTGGCAATCCAATTGGAAAATCATCACCTTGTACATGTTTTCGTATAAAACGCTTCACCATGCGATCTTCTAAAGAATGAAAACTGATAATGACCATTCTTCCACCTGGCTTGAGCACTTCTAATATTCCTTCAAGCACTTTCTCCAGATCTGACAGTTCTTCATTTACAAAAATACGAATACCCTGAAAACTACGTGTTGCAGGATGTTTGTATTTGTCTTTTACTGGAACCGCTTCATCGATTAACTCAACCAGCTCATGCGTGGTTGTCAGTGGTTTTGTTTTCCGTTGATCTAAAATTGCTCGAGCAATTCTTTTTCCAAATTTTTCTTCACCAAAACGCTTTAATACATCTGTAATTTCATCTTCTTCAGCACTAGCTAACCAATCTGCAGCACTAATACCTGATGTAGGATCCATCCGCATATCAAGAGGACCGTCTCTTAAAAAACTAAACCCGCGATCGGCATCATCAAGTTGTGGTGACGAAACACCTAAATCAAGTAACACTCCATCAATCTTTCCGAGAAAATCTCTTTCTTCTGCAAGTGCCTTGATTGTTGCAAAAGACCCCTGATACATGGTTAGTCGCACATCTTGATTATGTATCTCTTGCCCATGGGTAATTGCTTCTGGATCTTTATCAATACCAATCAGATGCCCATGCTCACCTAACTGTTCTAATATCAACTGACTATGACCACCTCGACCATATGTTCCATCGACGTAAAACCCATCAGCCTCAATAGCCAGCGCATTAACGGCCTCATCAAGTAAAACAGTTGTATGCCTGAATGTTTCTCCCATTCTCTTAGAATTTCAAATCCGGAATTTTATCCGGATCAAGCTGTTGACTGGCGTGTGCTTCCATATCCTGACGGATACGGTCATTCCATCTGGTATCATCCCAAATTTGAAATGTATTTCCCATTCCCGCCAAAAGTAAATGTTTATCCAATCCGGCATGCTCTCTTAAAACAGCTGGAAGCAGTACACGACCATTTTTATCAAGCTCACATTCAGATGCATGTCCAAGCAATAGACGTTTGATACTCTGGTGAACAGGATTTGTATTTGATAACCCTTGGAGTTGACGTTCTAGCTGTTCCCAATGGGGCAGTGGAAACAATGATAAGCATGGCTGTTCTAGGTCTATCGTCACGATAATCTGTCCATCACAACTTTCTCGCAAGCGATCACGATACTTAGCCGGAATTGCTATTCGGCCTTTTGCATCAAGATTGATTGAACTTGCTCCCCTAAACATTGCTTCTATCTATTCTCTCTTTTTGGGTCATGTAACCCTTAATTTACACTTTAAGATAACTAAAAGATCCACTTTTTGTCACTTTTCTCCACAATTGGACACTATATTGAGCAAAGGGTAACCTTGTCAAGCAAAAATGCCATAAAAACAGGTTATTTTCTCTATTAAAAACAATAAGTTATGATTGATTGTTCACAAAATAGACTCGAATTAGCAATTGTTTCAATTAAATCATAATATTAGCGACGAAACTTAAAGTAATACATTAAGTATAATTTAGTGTCTATATTTTAGATCAGCACCATAGGTGGTTTTGAGGTGGATTATTGGTAGTTTTCAGTCAATTCTTGATATTATCGTCTGGATGCACTGTTTTTCTTTTCGCTTCAGCCTTAACCATTCGAGCTTCTCTCAAGGTTTAATCGCATCAATGTGCCCCTCCTATTCTGACACGCTACAAGCACATCCATGTGGGCTCAACTCCGCCATCCATGGCTCCGTATGGTCTGAATAGGAGGGGCACA
>JAAGZM010000568.1 GCA_024206355.1 Gammaproteobacteria bacterium
GTTGAAATTGGCGAATCACCGATAACAAAAACACTGTATAAAGGTTTTGCTAGTGACAAAATTTGGCTTGCAAAAGTTGCAGTGGAGTAAGAAAAATGAGCATGGAGAGATTTATAGATTATTTGTTAATAGGGATTGCAATTGCAGTTCTAACAGGATTTTTTGCAGCAATTTTGGAGGGTGGATAAGATGAGTAAGAAAAAATGTAAAAATTGTGGGTCTTGGGATGATGTTAATAAGGACGGCATGGGTATTGGATTATGCAATGCAGCTGATGAATTATTTAGGTGCTCAGAATGGGATCCTGCATTTGAGCCAATTCAAATAAATGATGATTGTAAAGATACAATGATGTTTTGTCAAGACGGTTCTGACTATAAAGCGTCTTTATACACAAGAGCCGAGCATTATTGCTCTTGCTGGTCTGTTAGGGGGCAAGAAAAATGAGTAATATATTTGGACAGTGCCCTATGTGCAACGCACCTGGGGTTACAAGAGAAAATATACCAGGTGGAAGCGACACATGCAAAAATGGTCATGTGTATTTTTCATCAGCTGCCGTGAATAAGCCAGCAGATATTGTGAGCAAGCTGGGAGCGGCTCTGGACATCCTGCGCAAAGCAATGGAGGATAAAACAGAAGGTGAACTGTATCAGACCTGGCGTATTGGCATTAAATATTGCATGTATGATGCAATACTTACCGAAATAGAAAGGCCTGAGCCAGACTTTTCAATGAAGCA
>JAAGZM010000569.1 GCA_024206355.1 Gammaproteobacteria bacterium
CGGTGATAGAGCCAGAAAGCTTGCCCCGTGAAACGTTTTGGGTAAAGCTTGCCCCGTGAAACGTTTTGGGTACTGCGTGCTGGATGATTTCAGGTGGAAAGCGGTATCGTTTATAAATATTCATGATTATATTATGCTATATTTAAAGTTAATTTGTCAGTACCCGCAAGAAGGCGTTGATCACCCCTTTGTGCTTTTTTGAGCAGGTAGCATAGCTAAATTTAACCAAGGTTTTACGGATAAACTGATAACGTTCTGTTTTGTCACCTAAAACGCTGTAAGCTATAGCTTGATTGCCTTGTAGGAAGTTTTCAAGGGATTTGATTGTAGTTAAGCTTTCAATGCTAATAATTGTTCTCATAGTAGAGATCATGAACTAAATAGAGATAATTTCCAGACTCATTTCATGGTGGAAATATGAGGCCAGTTCAGACTCATTTCATATTGGACAAGGCTTGGTGTTGTGATTAAATAACAAGCAGTATAGTGTAAACAAATGTTGGAAATTTTGCGCTCTTAAACACGCTATATTTAGTTTAATTTAGAAATTGAGTGATAACTGAAATCCAGTAAAAACTTCAGATTCGGCTTCCCAATTTCTGCTATCAATTTTTCTTACTCTGGTAAACGCTTCGACTGTTATGGGACCTGCTTGTAAACCAACGCCTAATCCAAAAAATGCATCTATGCCATCATCTTTATCATCATGATAATAGTCTTCGTTATCATCATAACGTAGTTCGTGAAAAAGAACTTCTGTTAAATCGAGACCTGCCTCTCCATAGACAAATGCGTTGGAAAAATAACCAAATTTAACACTCCCTTGCCATGCAAAAAAATCTTCCTGATATCCATCAGTTGCCATAATCTCAGCATTATTGAATGAGGTGTTTAATTGTAATTCAAAATTGGTTATCTTGTTTTTATTGATAATGCCAATACCAATTCCTTGAATGTAATCCTGACCGTTTGACTCGTAGCTTGAGAAAATCCTAAATGAGTTATCTTTTAGCTTATGTGGATGGTTTTTATAGTCGGCAAAAGCAAATGATGTGAATAATAAACAAAATAAACCAATCAATCCCTTATTGAATGAATTAGATTTAAGCAATCTCATAAGTGGGTCCTTTAATAAGTCAGTTAATGTATAAGATGACGTTATATTAGCATGTGCTAACTGAACAATAGCTGAATCAAATAAAAAGCGTCAATATCTTCGATACACCAGTAATCAGGATAGTATATTTTTAACCTACTGATGTTAGTTATGGACAACAGGTGTCAGGTGTTTAGGCTACTTTGGTAGCCTTTTTTAATTGTGCTGAATACTTGCTTATGTTACAACTGTTCAAATAATCAAATGTAATAATATAGAGGCTTGAGTTATTCTACAGCCTCGTTATAACGTTCAATCAATAGAGGCTTTTATAAATGGATATTAATGCGACAATATTAGGGCAGATCATTTGTGTCTGGGTAATAATTGCAACAACACTAACCTTTTTTCTGACCAAGCGCAAAACTCAAACTCCAGTATTAGCATCAGTTATAGGTTTTTTTATTGCTTTCATTCCACCACTAAGTTTGATTTACATTATTATTCTTGTCTTAAAAAATGACATTATTGCTAATGAAGCATCAGAGCAGTAAACGTTTTAACATATATGAGCCCATCCTGAGTCAATAGGCATTAAGAGTTTCTTTCGGCCAGTAATCTGGTCGAATCTAATTCAATTTTCAAAACCGAATACTTAGCCTGTCATGATCACAATTATGTTAAATAATGCCTATCCCTAGCATTTATTAGATCGTTGCCTCCATTACTTTCTAAACTTATATCAAAAACTATAACAAAATCAATACATATGATTATTTGCGAGGGACAGGTATCGAATTGGTAAGGATGTTGAGAAAAGGACAAATGAGACATCAGGCGGGAATGTCAAAAACTCCAGCTGAGTTGTTCTATGCGTTGGCAGAATAGCAAAGAGAGGAAATGTGATTTATTGCTACCTGAATAACTGGATGCGACAGAACCGCTTGAAACCCTTTAGTTTATAGGGTAGAAGTTTTTACCGAGAATTGCTGTAAGCTGATGCTATTTCACCAATAATTGCTAAGTCATTAATTCATTGATTGATGTTCATATTTAAAGACGGTAGTATAGACGTCTATATTGCTAGATGTCTATAATTCTTCGGTATAATCATCTGCTTTTTTTAGTTAAACACTGAGTAAAATACAATATGTTTTCAAATTTGTCAGTTTTTGAGCAAACAGTTGCTCAACGCATTCTCTTTATCGATGGCGCTATGGGTACAATGATTCAAGCGTATAAGTTAGAAGAAGATGACTATCGAGGCGATAGATTTAAAGATTGGCCTTCAGATCTGAAAGGTAACAATGATCTTCTGTCACTGACACAGGCAGATAAAATTGCAGCAATACATGCCGCATACCTAGGAGTTGGTGCTGACATTATTGAAACCAATACATTTAATGCCACTCGTATTTCAATGGCTGATTATTCCATGGAATCACTTTCATCTGAAATTAATAGAGTATCAGCATCGATAGCTAGAAAAGTTGCTGATGAATTTACAGCACAAAACCCACAAAAGCCACGCTTTGTAGCAGGGGTTCTTGGACCAACGAATCAAACCTGCAGCCTGTCTCCAGATGTTAATGATCCAGCTTATCGCAGTGTTACTTTTGCAAAAATGAGAGATGCTTATCTTGAGTCAGCAAGAGCGCTTGTTGAAGGTGGTGTGGATATCATTTTGGTTGAGACTATCTTCGATACCTTAAATGCAAAGGCCGCATTATTTGCCATCGAGATGCTCTTTGACGAGTTAGGTAAACGTTACCCTGTGATGATCTCAGGAACAATTGCCGATGCTTCTGGGCGTACTTTAACTGGTCAAACAACTGAAGCATTTTACAATTCGCTCAAGCATATAAAACCAGTTTCGATAGGTTTAAATTGTGCGTTGGGGGCAAAACAATTAAGACCATATATCGAAGAATTATCACAAATTGCAGATTGTTATGTCTCAGCACATCCCAATGCAGGGTTGCCTAATGAATTCGGTGAATACGATGAATCGCCAGAAGATATGGCAACTGAACTTGCTGAATGGGCTGAGCAAGGCTTCTTAAATATCGTCGGTGGTTGTTGTGGAACATCACCAGCGCATATAGCTGCTATTGTCGATTCACTTTCAAACAAAGCAACCCGTATTATACCTGAAATAGAGAAAGCATGCAGGCTTTCAGGTTTGGAGGCACTTACTATTAAGAAGGATAGTTTGTTTGCAAATGTCGGAGAGAGAGCAAATGTCACAGGTTCTGCAAAGTTCCTGCGGCTTATCAAAGAGAATAGTTTTGAAGAGGCTTTAGAGGTAGCTCAGCAGCAAGTTGAAAATGGTGCACAAATTATTGATGTCAATATGGATGAAGGTATGCTCGATTCTGAAGCTGCAATGGTTCGATATTTGAACCTACTAGCTTCAGAGCCAGATATCAGTCGATTACCGATTATGATTGACTCATCTAAATGGCAGATCATCGAAGCCGGTTTACAATGTATTCAAGGTAAAGGTATTGTCAACTCTATCTCCCTAAAAGAAGGCGAAGCACTTTTTAAAGAGTATGCTACTTTAGCAAGGCGTTATGGTGCAGCAGTGATTGTAATGGCTTTTGATGAAGAGGGTCAGGCAGACACTGTTGAGCGAAAATACAATATTTGCGAACGAGCCTATAACATTCTTACCCAAGAACTCGATTTTCCAGCCGAAGATATTATTTTTGATCCCAATATTTTTGCAATTGGTACAGGGATAGACGAGCATAATAACTACGGTAAAGACTTTATCGAAGCAACGAGGCAAATCAAAGAAAACTTAACTCATGCCATGGTATCTGGTGGCGTATCGAATGTGTCATTTGCTTTTCGTGGTAACAACACCGTGCGTGAAGCTATTCATGCTGTGTTTTTATATCACGCTATTAAAGCTGGTATGGATATGGGGATCGTTAATGCCGGTCAATTAGCTATTTATGATGATGTGCCAGAAGCTTTGCTAAAAGCTGTAAGTGATGTAGTGCTAAATAGTGATAATGAGGCAACCGATAGGTTATTAGCAATCGCCGATGATTATCGAGGTGATGGAGCAAAAAAGGAAGAAGTCATCGATGAGTGGCGAGAACTTCCTGTCAATGAACGATTGAGCCATGCATTGGTGAAAGGAATAACAGAATTTATAGAAGCTGATACCGAAGAAGCTTATCAACAAGCTGATGCGGCACTTGACGTTATTGAAGGCCCATTGATGGATGGTATGAATGTGGTGGGTGATTTATTTGGAAGCGGAAGAATGTTCCTTCCACAGGTGGTTAAGTCTGCAAGAGTGATGAAAAAATCTGTTGCCCATCTAATGCCCTATGTTGAAGCCGAAAAGGTGAGTGGTTCGTCGTCAAGTGCAGGCAAGATTTTAATGGCGACAGTTAAAGGTGACGTACATGATATTGGTAAAAATATTGTCGGTGTAGTACTGCAATGCAATGGCTTTGAAGTCGTTGACTTGGGTGTAATGGTAGCGTGTGAAAAGATACTTGAGACAGCAAAAGAGCATAATTGTGACTTAATTGGTTTGTCGGGTTTGATCACCCCTTCACTGGATGAAATGGTACATGTTGCCAAAGAAATGCAACGGTTGAATTTTGATATCCCACTGATGGTTGGTGGTGCGACCACATCAAAAATGCATACGGCTGTAAAGATAGCAGAGCATTATCAACATCCAGTGGTTCATGTGGCTGATGCATCAAGAGCAGTTGGAATTGCTGCAAAACTTTTCAAAAAGGAAAGTCGCGAGCAGTTACATGAAGAATTAAAAACCGAGTATGCAGAGAAGCGTCAATATCATCAAGATCGAACACAGGCTAGAAAGTTACTGTCTCTA
>JAAGZM010000570.1 GCA_024206355.1 Gammaproteobacteria bacterium
AAAATTGGTTATACCTAGGAAAATATAATTCCATGTTGAAGTTTAAAGTTAAATTCATGATGCAAGACCCTGTTTAATCTTTGACCTCATTTAATTTTTTTCTTTTAGCATCCAGCAGGCCGCCAATTTTTAATCTGTCATCATCTGTAAGTTCAAACGGATATATTTTGTCCAGCACTTCGTTAAGATCTTTTTGCAGTTTGATGTGCTTTTCTTTGACCTTATCGTGGACATCTACCACACGATAGGTCTGGATGGCATAGGTAATGCCTTTAACATGAATTTTATCTCTTTTTTCACAATAGATAATATCTTTTATCAACGAATAGGTTTGATGGGAGATCTTGATATCATTGGGATCCGCGATGGACTCTAGGCGACTGGCTAAATTTACGGTACCACCAATGATGGTGTAGTCGACTCGATCTTCAGAGCCAAAATTGCCGACGGTACAATACCCCGAATTTATGCCCGCGCGAATTTGTAGTGGCTCATAGATACCTTCTTCGTGCCATTTTTCTCGCAACATTTTCATTCGGTTACGCATTTCAAGTGCCATCAATACGCAATCCAGGGCATCTTGCTTGGCACCTTTACTGTCGGGGTCCCCATAAAAAATCATGACCGCATCGCCCATAAACTTATCAACCGTACCGCCATAATTTAACGCAATAGATGACATTTCATTAAAGTACTCGTTGAGTAGCTTTGACAGGACTTCCGGTTCAATCGTATCTGTAAGTTGTGTAAACCCTTGTATATCTGAGAAAAATACAGTGAGGTTTTTACGGGTACTTTCTACTTTCACTGATCGTTCACCGGAAAAAATGGATTTGTATATTTGTGGTGACAGGTATTTAGACAGACTGATAGCCATTTGCTCTTGTTTGGAATACAAACGCGAAATAGTAAACGCCAGGAAGATAGACAATAGGGTGGCAACAAGCAAAGTAATGATGAGCACGGCCATAGTGATTATTTTAATGCTTTTGGCGTCGCTTTGAATCACTTCTCTTGTCGCGTTCACTGAGGAGGCAATATTTTCTGTTAGCGTATCCAATAAATCGGTAGGTGCCCTATCTTTGCCTCTTACCATGCGATCGGTTGTTTTGTATTGCGTATATCCCGACGCTGTAAATAATTTAAGAGCTTCAAGGTATTCTTGCTGTAGCTGTTCATGAGCGGTTAGAAACTGGTTTAATACGGCTAAGTCAACCTCAGATAAGTTCAGCGTTAATAACTTATCACCACGTTTTCGGGTCATGTTATATTGCGCTTGAAAGTTCTGACTATATTTGCCGAAATCTTCTGGCACATGCCCGCGGATCAAAATATTCTTCCACTCCTGCACCTGTTTCTTAAAATCAACCTGCATGCTGCGGATTTCATCAACCACCTGAGAATTATTGAGCAGATTGTCATAACCACTTATCGAACGATCCAATTTATAGTAGTTGAATAG
>JAAGZM010000065.1 GCA_024206355.1 Gammaproteobacteria bacterium
AATAGCATCAATTGCTCAGTCAACAACTCTGATTGTTCAAGAGTTAAGTTAGAGTCATCACCAACCCCAACTTTGTTCACAAGATCAATATTACTGGGGTCAATGTGAATTAACTCATCAAGCATCTTATGCCATTGAGTGAGTTCGCCATGACTATATCGAGCAAAAGTAGCCTCAACCTCAGCAGGTAACTGCTCTACCCAAGGACTTAAGTCACTATTCCTTATATCGCTATAAGCATCATTAAAATCAATCATTTAATCGCAACCATTGAAGCAAAGTTATATTGCTGATACCAAATATCAGCAGAGCGAAAACCAACAGACAGCAGCCTTTCTCTATGTTCATCAAAAGTCTCAGGGATTAAGATGTCCTGCAAGGCTTCACGTTTCTGACTAATTTCAAGCTCGCTATAACCATTCTCACGTTTAAAATCTAAATGCATATCATCAATCAATTTTTGAGTAACAGGATTGGCAAAGTGAATTTTCTCAGACAGTACTAAAAGACCGCCAGGATTTAACCCATCAGCTATCTTCTTCAATAAAGCCGCACGACTGTCTTTATCAATAAATTGCAAAGTAAAGTTCAGCACAACCATACTTGCGTTAGTGATCTCAACATCTTCGATATTACAATGAATAATATTAACAGGAGTAGGGGACTCATAAGCAGCAAAAATCTTCTGACTACGCTCCACCATTGAAGCAGAATTATCAACGGCAATGATCTTCACATCAGCAGCGGAAATACTTCTACGCATCGACATACTAGCAGCACCAAGAGAAGATCCAAGGTCATAAACATTAGTGTCACTCTTAACAAATAATCGAGAAAAGACTCCTAAGTACTTGATAATACTCTCATAACCAGGAACAGAGCGCCTGATCATATCAGGGAATACTTCAGCAACTTTATCATCAAAATTAAAGTCACCAACTTCATCGAGTGGTGTAGAAAAAACTTTGTCAATATTATCCATATAGAAATCATAACCATATCTAGGTTGTAGAAGTAGTCACCTCTACAGCCGGGAATTTATAGGCGCAAGAATAACACATGGGACTAATAACTGAGAACAATAATACTAATATGAAGAGACACAAAGTACCAAGCGAACGACGTTTAACGAGTGATTAATAAAAGCATCAACAAATTCTTGATTTAAAAATATTATAAGCTAGTATATATATTAATAGGCATGAATCTGAAAAGTAATCGAAAAAAGCAACTCAATGAGAGAAAAAATGCTAACACTAACCAAAAAAACAAAGAATCAATAATAATTATCCCTGCAGTTGATTTAGATCCTAACATGACAGTATCTGAATTATTTGGGCAAGCAGAAATTTAAATTAGATTCAATAAAATTCTCCATGGTAGTGCCTCAGTATCTATTAGGGCTCCAAAGTCATTGGACTTACTCAGAAGTGAATTAATTGAAGAACAACAACTAGAAGGATGATTAGGTATGCGATCTGGTATAAAAAATTTCAAAGAATTTCATAAGTTAGGTGATTGGGAAAACTATATTACAACTTATATGATGAACACAATTCAGCAGGACTCAAATACTGAAATTAAAATTGTAACGGGTCGTGGAGAAACAATTGCTGTTTGGCAAAAACACGGATACGGTTATATAGAAGAATGCCGATCATCTAATCGCCTAGAAGCAGAATGTAGCATTTAGCCCTAAGTAGCCGTAAATTCATAGCAGGGTCGATAATCTTCAGCGATGAGTTTCATCCGATGCTGCTTAATGAATTCCTGAACTAAATCATCCACCTCACGACAAAGACTCACATCCCCTGTAAGTTTGAAAGGTCCATATTTTTCAATTGCTTCAATACCTTTTTCTTTAACATTACCCGTTACTATGCCAGAAAAAGCTTTTCTTAAGTTAGCAGCAAGTATGTGTTTGTCTTGATCTTTACTCAAATTTAAAGCCATCATACTTTCATGATCAGGGTGAAAAGGTTGTTGAAAAAGGCTATCGATTTTTAACCGCCAATTGAAGTGAAAAGCATCATCCATATCTTTACGAAATTGAGTAACTTCCGATAGACCAGACTGAATAGTTTTTGCAACTTGAGTTGGATCATCAATAATAATTTGATAATGATTGCTTGCTTCTGTGCCTAAGGTATTACGGATAAATTGATCAATTTTATCAAGATAATCTACCGAATCCTTATTACCAGTGATAATGACAGGAAAAGGAATGTCACGATTATCTTCATCGATGAGAATACCTAACAAATATAGGATTTCCTCCATAGTACCCACACCACCAGGAAAAATGATTATACCGTGACCTAGTCTGACAAAAGCCTCAAGACGCTTTTCTATATCAGGCATAATGACTAATTCATTGACGATAGGGTTAGGAGATTCTGCTGCAATAATTCCAGGCTCAGTGATACCAATGAATCGACCATTGTTAATTCGTTGCTTAGACTGTCCGATTAAAGCGCCTTTCATAGGTCCTTTCATAGCACCTGAACCACAACCGGTAATAATATTCATCGCTCTTAAGCCAAGACGATAACCAACCTCTTTACAATACTCATATTCAGAGTCAGAAATAGCATGGCCGCCCCAGCAAACCACTTTATTGGGTTCCTGTCCCAGTCTCATTGAGTTCGCATTCCTGAAAATATTAAAAATAGCATTCGTTGTTGCTTGACCATTACTGAAATCAAACGCAGGGTTATATCTAAGCGCTTGATCAAGAAAAACAATATCTCTAAGAACAGAAAACAGATGCTCCTTAATACCCTGGATCATCTCTCCATCAATGAATGCCTGATGTGGCGCATTGATAATCTCAAGCTTAATACCGCGATCACGTTGTATAACATTTATATCAAAATCTGCCAATTGTCGTTGCACGATTCTAATGTCATCGTTAAGTTCAAGGCTATTTAACACCGCTAGCGCGCATTTTTTAAATAATTCTTTGATACCGCCTTCAGAACTATCACGAACGCGGCGTACCTCGTCTTGCGATAAAATATTATTAGCTGGATCGGGTGTAATAGTGGTATTTATAAATTCTCTGCTCAAGGTAACTCCAATAAAAACTATGTCTTATATTTTTTACTATAGTCGTTAACTGCTTTTTAGAATAGAGCATTCTTTATATATCCGATAAAAGTGAGGTATTCAAGTCAAATATTGACTCAATCTACAAGCATAGGTATAGTCGCGAACTCATATAATACGGTGCTTTGAGAGAGTTAAACGTTACAGACAATGCAACTTAGCGAATTTAGTTTTGAATTACCTGACCATTTGATTGCTCGTTATCCGCTTGATGAAAGAACGGCTAGTCGTCTTCTATGCCTTGATGGCAGTACTAATGAAATAACAGATGCCAATTTTATCGATCTAAAACAACTTATAAAACCTGGTGATCTACTAGTTTTTAACAATACACGAGTAATACCGGCACGACTCAATGCAAAGAAAGGTTCAGGTGGCAAAATTGAGATATTAATTGAACGGCTAATCTCAGATACTGAAGCGCTGGCTCATATTAAAGCGAGCAATTCTCCGAAGGCCGGCACTAAAATTATTCTTGAAGATAATACAGTGCTTGAGGTAACAGGTCGACAAGATAGCTTGTTTCAGCTGAAAGCAATTAATACTTCTGATTTATTGCAGATACTCGATGCAATAGGGCATATGCCTTTGCCTCCATATATTGATCGTCCTGATGAATCAACGGATCGAGAACGATATCAGACGGTATACAGCCTACATAAAGGTGCTGTTGCAGCGCCTACTGCCGGTTTACACTTTAGTGAATCGATAATTCAAGAATTAAAAGAGCAGGGTGTTGATATTGGGTTTGTTACTTTGCATGTAGGCGCGGGAACATTTCAGCCAGTTCGAGTAGATAATATATTAAAACATAAGATGCACAGCGAGTGGTTTGAAGTTACTGAAGAACTTGCTGAACAGGTAGCGCAAACGAAAGATCGAGGCGGCCGAGTTATCGCTGTGGGTACCACAAGTATCCGATGCTTAGAATCAGCAGCATCTGGCGGTGATCTTCAATCATTCTCAGGTGATACAGATATCTTTATTTATCCAGGATACAAATTTAAAATAGTTGATGCACTGGTAACCAATTTTCATTTGCCTGAGTCAACTCTGATCATGTTAGTAAGTGCTCTTGCAGGTAGTCAAAATGTGAAGAATGCTTATAAACAAGCAGTTGAAAAAGAATACCGATTTTTTAGTTATGGTGATGCCATGTTTGTCACCATCGCTCCTAATGCTAAAGCAAAGGGTTTAGAATAATGACAATGAAGTTTAAAAAAATAGCTGAAGATGGATTAGCCAGGCGTGGTCAGTTGCAATTTGAACGGGGCACAGTTGAGACTCCTGCATTTATGCCTGTTGGTACTTACGGTACAGTCAAAGCAATGACTCCGGAAGAATTGAAGGCGGTAGGTGCTGAAATTATACTGGGCAATACCTTTCATTTAATGTTGCGTCCCGGCACTGATATTATCCAAAAGCATGGTGACTTACATGATTTTATGCACTGGTCAGGACCAATCTTGACGGATTCAGGTGGATTTCAGGTATTTAGTTTAGGAAGTATGCGAAAAATTACAGAAGAAGGCGTACATTTCCGCTCACCTATCGACGGTAGTAAGATATTTATGGATCCTGAACTTTCAATGAAGGTTCAGCGAGAACTAGGTTCTGATATTGTCATGATATTTGATGAATGCACTCCGTATCCAGCTACTACTGATGAAGCAGAAGTTTCGATGAAGCTAAGCTTACGTTGGGCGCAACGAAGTAAAGATGCCCATGGTGATAATAGCAATGCGTTATTCGGTATTGTGCAAGGTGGTATGTATGAAGATCTGCGTCAGCAGTCACTTGATGGTCTGGTTGATATAGGTTTTGATGGATACGCTATTGGCGGCTTGTCAGTGGGTGAACCGAAAAACGATATGAAAAGAGTTCTTTCTTTTCTTGCGCCTAAAATGCCTGAAGATAAACCAAGATACTTAATGGGGGTTGGCCGTCCTGAAGATCTTGTTGAAGGTGTTCGACGAGGTGTGGATATGTTCGATTGTGTTATGCCGACACGAAATGCACGAAATGCACATCTTTTTACCACTGAAGGTGTTGTAAGAATGAAGAACAGTCCCCATAAAGAGGATACTCTACCAGTTAGTGAACATTGTGATTGTTATACATGTAGTAATTACAGCCGAGCTTATTTGCACCATTTATTTAAATGTAATGAGATCCTTGGCTCAAGATTAGCGACGATCCATAATCTACATTATTACCAGTTTTTGATGGCTGGATTGCGTGCAGCTATCGAACAGGGTACATTGAGCGACTTTGTGAATACATTTTATGAAAATATCGGGCAAGAAGTGCCTGAATTAGAAATATAATTATTTGAAAATATACATAATTTTTAACAATAAGGGGTTAACATGAGTTTATTTAGTGATGTAATTGCAGCAGAAGGCGGAGCAGCAGCTCAACAGGGATCTGCAATGTCGAGCATTTTTATGCTTGTAGTTTTTGGTCTGATTTTCTACTTCATGTTGATTCGTCCACAGTCCAAGCGTGCAAAAGAGCACAAAACAATGGTTGAAGCCCTTCAGAAAGGAGATGAAGTTGTGACTAACGGTGGCATTATTGGCAAGATCACCAAAGTAGGCGAGAGCTTTATTACCATTAATATTTCTGACAAAGTTGATATCAATGTGCAAAAGCATGCTGTATCTGCAGCTTTGCCTAAAGGTACGATTAAGTCAATCTAAGCAAATTAATCTAAGCCATAGGACTAAATAATGTTCATGAACCAAACAGCTACGTCCCAGCCGATGAATAAATATCCAATTTGGAAGTACCTATTGATCGTTATGATTCTAATGATAGGTATTATTTATGCGTTACCAAATTTGTATGGTGAAGATCCATCCATTCAAATTTCTCCACAAAGGGATGCTGCATTAAGCAGTGAGCTTGAGCAGACAGTAGAGACTGTTCTAAATGAGAGCGAAATTACCTTCAGTCGAATTGATCGTAATGAGAAAGCAATTATCGTTCGTTTTGCTGATACTGAAACGCAATTGTCAGCACAATATGCGATTAACAAAGCTATTCATGATGCATATGGTACTGATGATTATACCGTAGCAATGAACCTTGCTCCTGCGACTCCTCAGTGGTTGCGTGATCTAAATGCTTCTCCGATGAAACTCGGCCTCGATTTGCGTGGAGGTATTCATTTCTTGATGGAAGTCGATATGAAAACAGCAGTCGACAAACGTCAAAGTCAATTTATATCTGACTTTAAGACAGATTTGCGTACAAAAAAACTACGTTACCTTCCTCCCATAGTTCTTAGCCCTAAGGGTGGAGTAGTAGTCAAGTTTCGTGATGAAGCAGTTCGTGAAAAAGCCTATAGTTTTTTAAGAAGTCGTTACCAAGAGTTAACATTTGAGACAATTGAAGGCGATGGCTCTTTTGGCTTGCGTGGATTCTTTTCGACTCAACAAATACAAACTGTACGTAATGATGCAGTTCGTCAAAATATCACTACGTTGAGAAATCGAGTTAACCAACTAGGTGTAGCTGAACCTCTTATCCAGCGTCAAGGTGCAGAGCGAATTGTTGTTCAACTGCCAGGTGTTCAAGACTCTGCTCAAGCTAAAAAAATTATCTCGACAACGGCTTCACTTGAGTTTCGTATGGTAAATGAAACTCGAAATGTACAAGATGCACTTAGAGGCAGAGTACCTAGAGATTCTGAGATTATTTATGAACGTAATGGTCAACCTCAATTGTTGAAAAAAGACATCATCGTAACTGGTGATCATATTGTTAATGCTAACTCTAGTATGGATGAAAATGGTCTTCCTCAAGTAAATATCGTCTTGGATGCCAAAGGTGGTAGCAAGATGACAGCTTCTTCTAAACGAAATGTGAAGAAACTTATGGCGACCGTGTTTATCGAATATAAAACAGATTACGTTGAGGAAAATGGAAAGTTAATTGCTCAACCGCCTAGGAAAGTTGAAGAAGTTATCAACGTTGCTCGTATTCAAACCGCATTAGGTAATCGTTTCCGTATAACTGGTTTGGATTCAGCAGGGGAAGCTCATGATTTGGCATTACTATTAAGAGCAGGTGCTTTGACAGCACCAATTCAGATTGTTGAAGAACGTACGATTGGACCAAGCCTTGGTCAAGAAAATATTGAGCTCGGTATGTTATCAATTCAAATCGGTATGAGTTTAGTACTAATCTTTATGCTGGTTTATTATCGAGTATTTGGATTGGTTGCCAATGTTGCACTTGTGACTAACCTAGTATTAATTGTTGCTGTGAT
The DNA here is from genome assembly GCA_024206355.1 of Gammaproteobacteria bacterium. Lineage (GTDB taxonomy): Bacteria > Pseudomonadota > Gammaproteobacteria > Enterobacterales. Next base: position 7,385 of record JAAGZM010000065.1, read on the forward strand.
GTCCTTGATTCCTGGAGCTACGTTAACGCTTCCTGGTATTGCGGGAATCGTATTGACTGTTGGTATGGCTGTTGATGCCAATGTGCTCATTTTCGAGCGAATACGAGAGGAGTTGCGTTCAGGCTCATCGCCACAACTAGCTATCCACAATGGTTATGATAAGGCTTTATCAACTATTGCCGATGCTAACATTACAACGCTCATTGCAGCGATTATTTTGTTCGCTGTTGGTACCGGACCTATTAAGGGTTTTGCTGTTACTCTGGCTATCGGTATCCTTACTTCCATGTTTACTGCAATCATGGGTTCTCGCGCCGTTATCAATCTGATATACGGTGGCAAAAATGTTAAAAAACTGTCTGTTTAGGAGATATTAATTATGCAACTTTTTTCTGGTGGCTTAAATATTGATTTCTTAAAGTTACGCAAAGTGATGATGGTTTTTTCAGCTATTTTACTTCTTTCATCTATCGGCTCATTATCAACTCGATTTCTTAATCTTGGTTTAGATTTTACTGGTGGAACTTTGATTGAAGTTGGATACGACGCTACAGCTGATTTATCTGTTATTCGTAGTGACTTAGCATCTTCTGGTTTTGATAGTGCTGTTGTTCAGTATTTTGGATCTTCAAGAGATGTGACTGTACGTCTTGCTCCGGTTGATGGTATTAAAAATGATGAAATTGGTATTAAGGTTTTAGAAGCGCTCGCTATTTCAGATCCAGATGTTCAGATGCGTCGTATAGAATTTGTCGGACCGAGTGTTGGTGAGGAACTCACAGAGCAGGGTGGCCTTGCAATGTTGGTAGCTTTGATCTGTATTATGATCTACGTCGCTATCCGTTTTGAGTGGAAGTTTGCTGTAGGCTCTGTTGCTGCACTTGCTCACGATGTCATTATTACTTTAGGTATGTTTTCGATCTTAGGTCTTGAGTTTGATTTAACTGTTCTTGCTGCTTTACTCGCGGTGATTGGTTATTCGTTAAACGACACAATTGTTATTTTCGATAGGATTAGGGAGAATTTTTTACGTATGCGCAAGGGATCTCCTGAAGATGTTGTTAACCGCTCTTTGAATCAGACGATCTCTCGAACTATCATCACTTCTTTAACAACGATTCTGGTTCTCTTGGCTCTGTACATCAAAGGTGGTGAGTTGATCCATGGTTTTTCTACGGCATTATTGATTGGTGTTGCTATTGGAACTTACTCTTCGATTTATGTTGCTAGTACTTTTGCTTTGGTACTTGGTGTTTGTAAAGAAGACTTAATGCCTCCTGAAGTTGAAAAAGAGGGGGCTGATCAAGCTCCTTTGATGTAAAGCGTGTATAGATTCATGCGCTGTTTGTTTTGACGAATGTAAGTTAGATTATTGCTTAATTCATTCGTTCTATAAGCACTTCGATATTCGTCCGAATGTTAAGGCACATCCAGACTAGATTGAGAGTTAACTTGCAGACATAAAAAAGCCGGACTAGGTATATCCTAGTCCGGCTTTTTTTATCTATTATCTACTTGATATGCTGTCTTATTGTTTGCGCCATTGCTTTGAATACTTTTGGTGGTGCGGCGATTACATTGCCGGTTTCTAGGAATTGTTGTTTTCCTTTCATGTCATCGATTATTCCGCCTGCTTCTTGGATCATTAGGCTACCTGCGGCGATGTCCCATTTGCTTAGTCCAAATTCCCAGAATCCGTCGAGTCTTCCTGCTGCTACGTAGGCTAGATCTAGTGCTGCTGATCCTGCGCGGCGTATGTCTCTGCATTGGGTTATGAAGTCTTTGAATGTTCCCATGTAGGTATCGATATTATCGGTGTCTCTAAATGGAAATCCTGTGCCTAGTAGGCATTTTTCTAGTACTTTTTGGTCGACTACTCGCATGCGCTTTCCGTTTACTGATGCGCCTCTGCCTCTTGATGCTGTGAATAGTTCATCTCTGATCGGATCGTAGATTACGCCGTGTTGTATTCGCCCTTTTTCTGCGACTGCTATTGATATTGCGAAATGTGGGAGTTCATAGAGAAAGTTTGTTGTGCCATCAAGTGGATCGATGATCCAGGTGATTTCATTTTTTCTGAGTTGCTCGCCACTTTCTTCAGCTAGTATGCTGTGGTCTGGATAGGCTGCGTGTATTGTATTGATAATTGCTTGTTCAGCCTCTTTATCAATATTGGTGACGAAGTCATTTTGACCTTTGCTACTGGTTTTTACTTTATCCATGTTATCCATGGCTTGTAGTATTATTCTGCCTGCTGTGCGTGCGGCCGAAGTAGCGATGTTCACTAGTGGGTGCATCGGTTTTATCTCTCTAAGTCTGTGTAAAGAACGGTTAGCCATTTTGGCTGGCGCCATTCTATCAGAATTGGCGCTGAGAGCAATGTTCTATTTATTTAGTTCTGGTATCATTAGCAAAATTAGAATTTATAGATGTTTCACTTATGCTTGATAATGTAAATATTGTGCTTAGCCATACTTCTCATCCTGGGAATATTGGCGCCACTGCCCGTGCGATGAAGACTATGGGTATTGCTAATTTAATATTGGTTCATCCTAAGAAGTTTCCTTCTGCTGAGGCCACGGTAAGAGCTGCTCATGCTGATGATGTGTTAGAACATGCAGTTGTTGTTGATACGCTTGATGAGGGGCTTAAGGAATGTAGTCTTGTTGTTGGAACGAGTGCTCGTAGCCGATATTTGGATGCGCCTTTACTGACAGCAAGAGAATTGGCTGAGAAGTTGGTGGGTGAGTACCGAGATGAGAAAGTTGCTCTGCTTTTTGGTACTGAGAGTGCTGGCCTGACTAATGAGGAAGTTTCTCGTTGTCATTATCATGTTTATATTCCTGCTAATCCTGAGTACAGTTCGTTAAATTTGGCCTCTGCGGTTCAATTGATTAGCTATGAATTGCGAGTTGCTTCTTTAGGTAATATTGCAGAGCAAACTCGAAAGTTTAAAGTTAAAGATGATGCCAAAACCAAGCCTGTTACTGCTGAGCAGATGGAAGGCTATTACCAACATTTGGAAGAAACGCTTATCCAGACTGAGTATCTTGATCTCAAACATCCTAAGATGCTGATGTCTCGATTACGTAGACTTTATAATCGTGCTCGTCCTGATCATTCTGAGATGCAAATTTTGCGAGGAATTCTTTCTGCTATTCAAAAAGGGTTTAAAAATCCAAAAGCTTTCTGAATGTATGGATGAATACGTTAAAAATATTGTGATGATCTGCCGAAATTGGATCTTCAACCTAGAATCCTCAGTTGGACGCGTTTGAGTGTGTGTTTTTTAGGCTTAGTGGCGCCGACTAAAAAGCCGTTCATAGTCATTCTATGTAAGGCTTTTGCCGTCAAGTCAATAAGTCTAAAAAACGTGCAATCAAA
>JAAGZM010000571.1 GCA_024206355.1 Gammaproteobacteria bacterium
AAATCTGCCTCACTATTGAAAATGAAAGATGATAAATCAATTGTTTATCTGAATACTGATCTCAAAGATCTACCTTTCAAAGCATCATTTGAACAGTTAAAGATCTCTGATCCAATGATGATTCATCAAGCTATCGCTGAAATCGAAACCTTCGACGAAATTCATACTGTCGTATTGGACACCATCACTTTTCTAATGGATCAGTATGAAACTCAGTATGTCAACACAGCTACTAATACAATGAAAGCTTGGGGTGATTATGCTCAATTCTATAAAAAATTCATGCACACCATTAAAGCAAGCAATAAAAATTATATTATCTTTGCTCACACCAAAGATGTGTATAACGAAAGTGAGTTAGTCATGGAAGTTAAAGTGCCTGTTAAAGGCTCTGTCGGACATGTTGGTGTTGAAGCTGACTTTTCTACTATCATCAGTAGTAAAAAAGTCGCTCTCACCAAACTGACTGAAACAAATAAATTACTCACGATTACCCCGAAAGAAGAAGAACTCGGTTTCAAATATGTGTTCCAAACGTTCATCGATAAAGACTCTGTCAATGATAAAATGAGATCAGCAATGGGTCTCTGGGCAGACAACGAAAAATATATCGATAACAACATCAATTTTGTAACCAAGCGCCTAGAAGAGTACTACAACTAACCCTTGCGAGAGGGTGATTATAAACCACAACAACGAGATTAAATTATTATGTTTGAAAATTTACAAGTCGATAACGCAATTACCGAAGAAACAGATCGCTTAGGCGGTGGAGTACCTGATTCAGGTCTTTATGACTGTGCTATTGAAATGGCGTATGTCGAGGAATCTAGCGGTGGCGCTATGGGATTCCATCTCAGCCTGGCTACTGCAAATGGCCAAAACATCCGTAACACTTTCTATCTAACTGGTGGGAAAAAGAAAGGTCAAAATAATTACTACATTGACCGTGCCGGCAATAAGCAATATTTGCCTGGGTTCAGTCAAGGTAATTCACTGGCGCAACTTGCCCTCGGCAAGAACTTAGCTGAATTGACACCTGAAGCAAAAACCATTCTACTTTATGATTTCGATGCTAAGAAAGATATACCGCAAGAAAAGCAAGTTGTCACTGAACTGATCGGTCAAAAGATCAAAGTCGGTGTCATTAAGGAAATCGTCAACAAAAACGTTAAGAACGCAGACGATGTCTGGGTACCTATCGCGGAAACCCGAGAGCAGTTAATCATTGATAAATTCTTTGAAGCTACTACTGGCTGTACTGTTGTTGAACGTAAAGCTGGTGTTGCACAAGGTGAATTTATCAACAAGTGGACAGCTAAGAATACTGGTACTGTACGGAATAAAACAGTTCCAGTTGAAGGTGGGTCAACAGTAGCTACAGGACAAACTCAAACTGAGTCTCTGTTCAAAAACTAATGTCTCACAATAATATTTTTATTGGTGTTGATCCTGGCGCAACAGGTTATATTTGCTTGTTGCGCCCGAGTACTTCTGAAGCTTACTTCATTTCCAATTCATTTGACCATCCCAGTCAAATATTTAATGAAGTGAAAGCACACCTTCAAGGATTTCATTGTCCAATGATTATGATTGAAGACGTGCATAGCATATTTGGCGCATCTGCCAAATCTAATTTCCAATTTGGTCGCAATGTAGGATTAATCCATGGGATCTTAGGGATTACTCACATTGGGATCGACCTTGTTTCACCAAAATTATGGCAAAAAGAAGTTGGGATTAAGATTCCAGGACCAAAGTTTAAAGGTGCAACCCGCAAAAAAATGTTAAAACAAGCAGTTGCGGATACTTGTAAACGACTTTATCCCGCAGTAAATATTTATGGGCTAAGAGGTGGATTGATAGATGGTAAGTCAGACGCTCTAATGATCGCTCATTATTGTTATCTTAAATACAAATAGGATTCTCATGAAAATTACTCTCCAAGACGAAGATATTCGTCAAGCAACAATCAACTATCTCGGAACTCTGGGATTTAGCATGACAGCATATGATGTCAATATAGACTTTATTAAAGCTCGTAAGACAGGTCTGCTATCAGCTGATATCGATCTCAAACCTGTATTAGTTGAACACACAGTGCCAGCTGAATCCGGCCCACTGGATTTCAGTAACTGTGAAGATTAATTTTCGAGCATTATTAATCGCAGCAGGTGTAACCACATTAATTATACTCTGCATCATGCTTGCTTGGTTCTTACTCCCGATCTTATTTATTCTGGGTGTGTTTTTTATTATCTATGTTTTAATGACTATGGAGAACCCAGATGTCGCAAGATCTAACTCAAATGCAGCAACCGAAATTGATCAAAAATCAACATCGCAAGCTAATCCGGAAACTCCGGAGTAAAAGAAATCGTCAGAATGGAACCATTAACGCTTTCAAAGCAATGATCATCTCAAAAGGTGAACGTCGTATCTGGAATGGTATTCACGTAGCAGTTTACCGCTTTCCATCTATTAAA
>JAAGZM010000066.1 GCA_024206355.1 Gammaproteobacteria bacterium
CTCAGACCTGCTATTAGAAAGAGCTTAATTCGTCTTGCTTTAATACGGAAAGATGGTACCACTAATTTAATGGTAAGCTGACATATCCCCCAAAGGCCAAAACCACCTAAAAACACTAATAGTAGAAGCACGATATGATCAGACTGCCGCCCTGTTACAACATTTCCTAAAGACACTGGACTAAAGATCAAAGCAAGAATCCACAAAATGAATATCTGGGTAAAACCAAGGACAAGCTCTATCACTATTCCAATTTTTACCAGAGTTTTCATGGGCAGTTAACGCTGGCCTAAATCGCCGAGCGGTAGCGAGGTCGATTTGAGGCCCTGGTTATGTGATTGCATACATTCAATTTCGTACTCCGTAACTGATTTATTATCCATTAACTTAATATAAACAACATTGCCATAATACAAGACCCCAACTGCAAAAACTGGGTATAGCGTTAGCAAAGCAACCGCGTATATTTTATCTAAAAATCGATAAGTGACTTTTGTATTAAAGAATACAGGAATCCCAGGCGGTGGATTTGCTTTGAACTTTAAAATCTTATAAGCAAAAAAAACTTGATAAATAGAAGCTACAAAAACCCCGGCAACTATCCCATAAATCGCAATAAATAAATTCACGTAGGGAATCGGAATGCCAAGAAATTCCTCACAATTATTATCTTCGAATTTAATGTAAACATAGAAACAAAAACAGAAGATCGCGACCAAGAAAAAAGGTGAGTTGTATTTTAATGCTCTCCAAGGCTCGGCTTTTACTGCTGTATTTTCCATGATTTATCTACACATAACGCCCGCTTCAGCTGCGCCAAAGCCGGAGTGTTTTTGTGTTAATGTTTGAGCGCAGCGAGTAACACAAAAAAACGGAGGTTTTGGCGTCAGGCTGCAAGCGTTTGTTAAATGCGGCTAGCACGGAATCACCGAGAA
>JAAGZM010000572.1 GCA_024206355.1 Gammaproteobacteria bacterium
GACGATATTCTTCACCAGTATTTTGAGCCATTTCAATTGACTCACGAGTTTTGCCCATGATTTCTTCTGTTAATGAACGGTTTAATTCTGTTTGCTTACGTACAATTTCTTCAACATTTTTTGTTCCAGTGTACAGTTCAGATTGCTTTGAAGTAGTATTGATAATGGCGTTAAAGATAGCTAGCTGCTGATCAATTACGTTGTTCCATGTGTTCATTTGTAATTCACCTAATTGTCTCAGGCTATCGACACTTTGGTTACCAATTTTTTCAGCTGTTTCAAATGCTTTTTTAGTTGTATTATTCATTGTATTTTCTCCAGTTTAAGTTTAAATTTGCATATTGTGCAATGCAGCATAACTGGAATAATGGAGCTTGTCAAGACTTTTTTTGTGCATTGCACAATTAATGCTTATTATATTTGTTATTCGTCTGATTTTTTCTTATTTGCGTATTCTGGATGATCGTGAACACCTATTCTGATTCATCGTGAACATCCATTCTGGCCCATCATGAACACTGGTTCTTATGCATCGTGAACATCTATTCTGATTGGATCGTTATCACTTTTACTGTTTTTCCGGAATTAGTGTTCACGATGAATCAGAATCATTTCGCACACATTGATATTCATTAACTGCTAACCTTCCATTTTTTATATTTGGGAATCGTTATGCCGACAAAGAGATTATCAATGCGACAATTAAGAACAATATTAAGGCTACGGCTGCAATCTAAACTCAGTTTGCGCCAAATCA
>JAAGZM010000573.1 GCA_024206355.1 Gammaproteobacteria bacterium
AATCGATGTCGGAATCCAGCCATATTCAGCCGTTTCTATCTCAAGGTCATAGACAGGGTGATTTGTTTCTTTTGCGTTTCTGTAATTTAATATATTCATTGTTTTTCTCTATTAAGCAATTCTAATCCAAACGCTGGCGGCATTATCACCGTACCCATTGTTATAGATGTGGCCGTGAAGTCTCCACGTTCCAACACCCATAACCGTATAGCCATCTATGCTTAGACCATTTCCTGTATCTGAAACACCCGCTGAAGCTAAGTTAGCCCCTGACGTTGTAGCCCCCCGCACTAGGGTTGTGCTGCTCCCTAAATATTGTGCAAAAATAGTTGAGCCGATTACGGTGGCACTCAATGGAATAACATCACTGGCATCGGCGCTTGCGTAACTTGCTATCGCATTCCTAACAAAATTAGTAGAAGCAATTCGGGTACTATTGTTTGATGTTGATTGTGTTGTTGTGGTTGGGTTTCCCGTTAATGCGGGAGAGGCAAGATTAGCTTTTAGGTCGAGCGCTGTTTGTGCTGCCGTGCTAACTGGCTTATCGGTATCAGAGGTATTATCACAATTTTCAAGACCGAGGTCTGCCGCTGTGACTGAATGAGGGTTCGATGTATTGGAAGTGTGGCTATTAATTTGCGCTTGAATATTCGAGGTTGCATTATCAAGATAAGATAGTTCTGTTGTTGTAATATCTGAATCAATCAATTTCCCAGAGCTATTAGTCTCAATAGCTCGATTGGCAGTCAAGGTGATCGTCCCCTCTTTCGCATCAAGCGCGGTTTGTGTTGCCGTTGATACCGTATCAAGCGCTGTTTGTGCTGCCGTTGATACCGCATCAAGTGCGGTTTGTGTTGCCGTTGATACGGGCTTTTCTAAATCTGTAGTGTCATCGCAATTAGCTAATCCAACGTCACTTGCAGTCAAAGTGACCGCGCCAGCACGTGTATTAACTGAGATAACACCTGTAATAGCCGCTAAAGCCTTAATTGCATAATGACGTGCCGAATATTCCCCTGCCTCAACTTCTACATCTTCATCCTCTTCTGCCCATAGTTGAGCTTTTGCCTCTAAAGCTAATACATTGGTTTCTATTGTTTCAACATTGGCTTCTGCGGTTTCCGCTCCATCTTGCGCCAGTTCTGCCGCTGCCTGTGCTGCCTGTGCTAGAGTAATCAGATTGGGATCGGTGGAAGCTAAAACAAATTGCGTTCCGTCATGAACGATAAGAACTACGCCATTGACCTTTAAATCCCCCGAAGACAGACTGGTAATATCGGCTCGTTTAATCGCAACCGCACCCAAGCCATTAATATTTAAGGTTGAAGGGCCTGTATTGGCTACATTGATGCTTAATAGAACACTGATACCAGCACTATAAGCAGTTACATTGCTCATGGTTATAGCGTAAGTATTTGCGGAACCAGTTGTTTCTTTATAAACAACTAAGCCAGACTGAAATTCATCTAAAGTTGGTAATTTAGCAAACGCAACTTCAATAGCGTCTAATGATCCAACAATATCAACACTTTTTGCAGTTGTGCCCTTAACATAGTTTTTTGATCGTACATAATAGTCACTCATTTAATAATTCCCCTGACAGCAAAATGATAGGTGATGCTTTGGATCACATACGGTCGTGTATTTTTTGTAAGTGTGGAAATAACCATAGAAATATTTTTACCTGTACCGTCAAGATGTACTTCTAATTCATCCACAATTTGACTGGACCATAAGAACTCATCCCAATTGTGAACATCCCAAGTACCACCACCAGAATTAACAGTGTCGCTTTTCTCTCTGGAAGTGGGATAATAATCTGTGCCGTAGTCATAATCGGTAGCAAAAGAGAAAACGACTGGGCTAGGTGAATCAATTTCCATAAGCACTTTAAAAAATCGTTTTTTCTGTTGTGGCATCCCAAAGTGAGCAAAGGATGTTTTAATAAAGGACTCAATCTCTTCGCCATCATTGGAATAGCCCGTTTCCATCTGATAAACATAGCCATCTGTACCGCCAGCAAAAATCACTTCTTCTTCATCAAGCCGACCGTTGGCAATACAATTAATATCTAACTCATAATCAGCCAGCAATGAATCGCCCCCTGCTCGGCCATTAAATTGTAGATTAAGCACTTTGCCGTCAGTGAAGTACAAACGATATAAACTGTTATCAAAATCCAGTACCGCACCAGCGACATAAGAATCATCGGCAAAATCTTTTAAAAAGGGTTTGATTTTCTGTGTCAGTGTCGCAGTCTGAAAGTTGCCGTACTCCTGAGTGCCAGACAAGACAGTGATACCTTGCTCACCAAAGAAAATAGGCGTTGCATCTGTCGCAACTGAGCGAGCAAAGGCTCCGGCACTTTCTGAGTGTATTTTCATCTCAAAATCTGCCGCTGACGTGCCGTAAATCGGAATGATCTGATTTTTACAGAACACCACCAATAAATCACCGATAAGATGAGCCAGTGATGTAATTTCACCTTTCACATTGTATTCTGCCGCCCCGTTAATCGCCGTATAGTCCGTAGGATCGGTAATAGCGGAGTGTACTAAATGCCCACCAGGGAATGATAGGAATAAATGGTTCTTGTGTCCTTTAATGTGATTGGGTGTGTCTGTGGACTGCCCTGTACTTAATTGAGTCAAAGTCGTGCCGTTAAATTGAAAAGCTTTATTTTTACCGTCACAACCGTAGAGCATGATGCTTGAACCAAAGTTATACGTATCAAACTCATATTGACCATCAATAGCCAGAGTTGGCGTAGCAACCACCGTCCAACCGCTTACAGTGGCTTTGTACATTACTGCTGCCGTACCCCCTGCGTTATTTCTAAAGGCATAGACAGTATTATCAAAAACACAAACCCCTAATATGGAACCGCTTCCTGGTACTTCGCTGATTGCAGCGCGGTTTGCTTCTCTTTGAATGTCAAAAATGGCCTTGTCAGTATCGTCAAGAAAGTTATAGGTTTCAATGTCATGTGGCGTATTATCGATAGCTTCATCTGATACAACAAGTAAACCGTTAAACTTTGTTATATGGTCAGTACTATAGACTGCTAAAATATTATCTGTCTTGTGCTGGTCTAATGCCAGCACGTCACTACTTGAACCTTGTAGCGTACACCTGGCATTTTCGTTGAACAGTGCTTTTTCTTCTTCGTATATTTCAGCCATTTGTTCATCTGTTGGTGCACCTGCTCCTATGCGCCATAG
>JAAGZM010000574.1 GCA_024206355.1 Gammaproteobacteria bacterium
GGATGGTTCAACACCTGCTGAAGTTTTTACTAGGACAGAAAAACCTGCAGCAAATTATCAATCAATAGTCACGGGGACAGTTTACTTAATTAACCTGAGGAAATGATAGGATGTGAAATGATAGGACACCCGTCTCTTTGATAGTAAATAGTTACATTTTTAAAGTTCTAACTCATGGGTGTCCTATGTTTATTTGTTGCACTAGCCAGTTGAATCTAAGCTTTAAAACTAGCTGTTATTTTTGAAAAATTGCTAGTCAGGGGAACTGCTCCTTAACATTTGCCGTTCGGACGGGACAACTCTACTAACTTAATTGAAATGGGTTGGCTTGTAAAGAGATGGGTGTCCTACATAATTCTGGTAAAATGTATCGCTAACAACTGTATAAAATTGTTAGCGATAGAGTTAAAGGGAGCTAGAAATTAATGCGTGCTCCAACAATAAATCGACGTCCGTCAGCATATACGCCTGTTAATGCCTTCTTAACGCCTTCTTCTTGATAACTAAAGGTATGTTCGTTAGTTAAATTAATCGCCTCGAATACCGCCGTAATATTTTCGGTGATATTATAGCTAAAGTTTGCATCTAGCTGGCCATAAGCATCTTGATACCCTGGCCATGCGCGACCAGTATCATACCCTGTGCGGTAGTTATAAGAGATACGACCGCTATAGCTTTCTGTTTCGTAATAGGTACTAAAGTTAAAGGTGTGCTCTGAAATACCTGGTATTAATACTTCATTACCTTCTTCATCTTTAGACTCTCCGTCTACAAAGGTGTAGTTAGTTGAAATACCAAAGCCTTCTACTATCTCTCCTTGATAACCTAACTCTAAGCCTTTTAACGTTCCCGCGGGGCCGTTGATCGGGCGACTTATTTCAATGTCAACACCGTCGAATGTTTCGGTTTGAGTCAGATCTCCTAAGGTTGATTGCAAATCTTTATAGAAAAAAGCCGCCGAGAACAGACCAGCTTCAGAGAAATACCATTCGTAGCCAAAGTCAAATTGTGTAGCGCGATACGGGTCTATATCAGAATTACCCCCTGTGCCAACTCGGGTTTCAGTATTATAGGTCGTTGCACTGGTCATGGCTGCATAATCAGGTCGAGTCATTACGCGTGCCGCCCCAAAGCGAAGTATCATATCTTCATTTAAGTCCATAGTTAAGTTGATACTGGGTAAAATATCAAAGTAAGACTTTTCTTCTGAGATCCAATTATCACCGACAAATGCCGAGGTTGTTTGATCTGTTTGTACTAAACGCACACCAATATTACCGCGCAAATCTTCAACATCGATGTCTGCTTTGATATAACCAGCTAAAATTTCTTCGGTAATTTCAAAATTACTGGGCTTTAATAGGTCATAGTCCCAACCAAGTGAGTCACCATCGGCGCGTACTTTTACTAAATCTGTCATGGCATAATTGCGTAGAGTTCCAGCACTGCCCAGCCCTGATAAAAAGTCACTAGGCGATGAATTAGAGTAATCAGCCAAACTCCAATTCAAATCAGTACGTGTTTGCGAACGCTCTCTGATATTTTCACGAGTGTGATCACGATATTTAACCCCAACTTTTAACTGACTAAATACAGAGATATCTAATGAGCGTTCAAAGTCAGTTTGTGCGTAATACTCTTTATCTAAAGCATCGTTCTTATCATAGCGCAAGAAGCCCAAATCCCACTGATTACCATCTGATGGTTCTTCTGTGTAGCTGGTTCCTATACTTTCAACATTTGAGGCATCATAACTGTGTACTGCATTACCTTCCCAACCAACGCTTCGGTCGGTTTGTGTACCACCAGAGCCTTCTGTTACTCCAATATGATATGAGGATATCCACACATCTCCTTCTTGCTCTAATTTTAAGTCATAAGAGTTAGTTTTTAATTTAGAATTACGTACCTTGGTTTCATCAAGAATGTTATTGCCATCGGGTGATAAGCCAAGTGTGCCCGCTTGGGCGAAATTGCCAACTTTATCGTGGTCGACAATGGTAAGTTCAGTATACTGAGAGCCGCCATATCCGGGTAGCCACAAAAAGTTTTGGTTGGCATTATTGGCTTCTAGAGTCGAGTTAAGTGCGTTAAAGGTAAGATCGGTGTTTTCAGACGGAAGATACTGTAGTGTTAAATTAAACCCAGTTCTAACACGCTCTTGAGTAAACATGGCTGAGCCACCACCACCAGGCGTATAAACATCTGTGTGGACCGTTCCATCTTCTAAGGTAATATCTCTATGGGTCCAACTCCAAGATTCTATGCCATCACGGCGCAAGTTACGTTGCTGTCTAAAGACTGAAACGAGTGTACCGAAGTTTTCATCGTCACTTTTCCAGCTGTAAAGACCCGCCAGTTGAGGGTCTGTTTCACCAGAGAGTTCACTGTGCTGCATTAATACTGAGCCTGCAATTTTATTCGCTTCAAGATCTAATGGCTTACGCGTTTTAACAATAACTGTGCCACCAATTGACCCTTCGTCAATGTCAGCTTCAGGGGATTTGTATACTTCTAAGCCAGCAACAATTTCAGAGGGCAGCATGGTATAGTTAAAACCACGACTTGCAGAGGAGTCTACCCACCAGTCAGCAGAGCCAACGGCCTGACCATTTAATAATGTGCGGTTTTGGTTTTCTGAGGTGCCACGAATACTGATGCGCTCACCTTCGCCGAAAGCGCGACTCATTGAAACCCCTGTGATACGTTGTAACGATTCGGCGACATTTTGATCTGGAAACTTACCAATATCTTCTGATGTGACAGCATCTACAATTGAATTGGAAAAACGCTTAATACTGATAGATTTAACGACACTTCCGCGAATACCGCGAACTTCAATGACTTCTTCATCTGTGTTCGCTTTTTGTTTAGCATTTACTTTTTCGCCGCCTTCACTCTCTTGGGCAAACACAGTGGAAAGGCTACCTAAGGTCGTTATAATAAGCGCAGTTTTTATCGCGCTATTTAGTTTACTTAATTTATAATTTTTCATCTTAATGTTTCGCTATTGTTTAATATTATAATTTCCAAAGCAAATAATCTCAAAATATCTATTTTTCTTTTGCCTTGGGCTGATGGTATTTCTTACACTATTTTAATGTGTATAACACTCTCTGTTTTTCTACTGAACAAGGTGTCAGAAGTTGACCCCATTTATAGGACACTGTTTTAAGTGTATTTTGCCCTTCAATATGTAGAAATGTCATGCTGCCTCAGCCCACTCAAAATTACAAGTGCAAAATACCTGATCAGGGGTTTGCCGATCGAGTGACTGGTGCCTTCTGTCTTCATTATAAAGCCGGAAATATTCTTTAATACCAA
>JAAGZM010000575.1 GCA_024206355.1 Gammaproteobacteria bacterium
TAGGGCAATCGCATTAAAAAAGCTTGACACAGATCCCCTAATTTGATCTATTACTTCGCTTTAAGCGACGTAAAATGACCAAAAAGAAGCCAACACTTATCAAACACTTTAAAGATATAACCGATCCACGTATCCAAAGAAAGAAATTACATAAATTAGACGATATCTTTTTTATTACTCTATGTGCCGTTATCTGTGGTTGTGATGGCTGGGTTGCTATTGAAAAATTCGCCAACATGAAACGAAACTGGTTTGAGCAATACTTATCTCTTGAACACGGAATTCCATCACATGATACCTTTGGTCGTGTTTTTTCATTAATTGACCCAGAGCAGTTCCAAGTTTGTTTTTCTAATTGGATCAGGGACATAGTGAAAACAGTTACGGGTGATGTGATCGCCATTGATGGTAAATGCCTTAGGCGCTCACATGATAGATCAAGTAATAAATCGGCTATCTACATGGTGAGCGCATGGTCACATTATAACCAACTCACACTTGGACAAGTTAAAGTTGATGAAAAATCAAATGAGATAACCGCACTACCAGCCTTACTCGAAAACTTAGATATTACTGGCGCTATCATCACAACTGATGCGCTAAACACTCAGAAAAATTCAGCAAGAATAATAGTCGAAAAAGGCGGCGATTATTTATCAGCACTTAAAGGAAATCAAAGCTCATTGCATGATGATGTTAGTTTATTTTTTGAGGATACACCGAAAAGTTATACTCAATACCTATCTAGCCATAAAACGATAGATAAAGGTCATGGGAGCATAGAAGAACGAGAAGTTACCTCATGCAATAATATTGATTGGCTAACAAATGCTCATGAACATCCTTATCTTGCGAGTATTATTAGCGTCAAATCAAGGCGGTTTCACAACAATGAATGGTCAGAGGAAACACGTTATTTTATCAGTAGTGTGAAGCATAATGATGCTGAGAAATTTGCTCACTATGTACGTGCTCATTGGGGTGTAGAAAATAATTTACACTGGACGCTAGATATGGCATTTGATGAAGATAGTTGTAGAATTCGACAAGGTTTTGCAGATCAAAATATGGCCATCTTACGGCATATATCTTTAAATCTCCTGAAGTCAGAAACAGAGCATAAAGTGGGTATTAAAATTAAGCGGCAAATGGCTGGTTGGGATAATGACTACTTACTAAAAGTGCTACAAATATTTTAATGCGATTGCCCTA
>JAAGZM010000067.1 GCA_024206355.1 Gammaproteobacteria bacterium
TTCTTCTGGCTGAGGTTCGCGTCCCATTTCTTGAAGCATTTGACGACTTATACGATTTAACTTGTTAATCGTTTCAATCATATGCACGGGGATACGAATCGTTCTTGCTTGATCAGCAATCGAACGGGTGATTGCCTGTCGAATCCACCAAGTTGCGTAGGTTGAAAACTTGTAACCACGACGGTATTCAAATTTATCTACCGCCTTCATAAGACCGATGTTGCCTTCTTGAATCAAGTCTAGGAACTGTAATCCACGGTTGGTATATTTTTTAGCAATAGAGATAACGAGTCGTAGGTTAGCTTCAACCATCTCTTTCTTAGCACGCCGTGCTTTTGCTTCGCCAATCGACATTTTGCGATTAGCTTCTTTAATTTCTATGATATTCAGGTTAGATGTTTTTTCTGTGTAGATCATTTTGCGTTGGCCGCGAATGATATCTTCCACATGCTCTTCTAAAGAACTAGCCCATGGTTCGTCTGAATTGATTTGATCATTAATCCAATCCATATTCGTTTCATTACTTGGGAACGATGCAATAAAATTCTTTCTTGGCATGCCAGCACGTTCACAACAAAGCTTCATGATCAGACGTTCTTGAGTACGAAGTACCGTCATCATGTCGCGCATGTTTTTAACAAGTCGATCAAACTGCTTAGGAATAAGTTTTATTTCAAGGAACTGCTCGCTCATGATAGCAATTTCGGCAAGTGTCTTTTTATGAGTCTTTCCATACTTATCAAGAACTCTTGCTGTTTTCTCGAATTGCTTTCTCAGTGCAACAAAGCGCTCACGAATTTCTTCAGGATCAGGACCAGTATCAACTTCTTCCTCTTCGTCATCATCATCGCCATCTTCATCTTTTAATTCATCTTTAGATAGCTCTGAACCTACGTGAGTGGCTCCTGCATTATGAGTCTCATCTTCTTCTGTCACGAATCCGGTAAGTAGATCTGTGATTTTGATTTCTTCTGCAACTAGGCGATCGTATTGATCAAGAATATTTTCGATGGTGCCTGGATATTCTGAAATCGCGGATAGTACCTGTCGGATGCCTTCTTCAATACGGATAGCAATTTCAATTTCGCCTTCACGACTAAGTAGTTCAACAGTACCCATTTCACGCATATACATACGAACAGGGTCAGTTGTGCGACCAAAGTCAGCCTCTACGCTTGCGAGAGCTGCTGCAGCTGCTTCGGCTGCATCTTCGTCTTCAACTGCTGCATCATCTGCCATGATCAGTTCATCAGCATCAGGTGCTGTGTCATGGACAGTAATGCCCATGTCGTTAATCATGCGTACGATGTCTTCAATCTGATCAGAGTCGACAATATCTGCTGGCAGATGATCATTGACCTCAGCATAGGTTAGGTATCCCTGCTCCTTACCTTTTGTTATCAACGCTTTCAGTTGAGACTTGTTTGTTGTATTATCCATAGAGTAACTTCACACCATCTTTTATCTGTACTTTTTATTCATATTCCGAGCTAATTACCAGTCTAGTGAAAAACCACTTTTCGCAAAAAGCTGAGCATTATATACAATTTAGTAGAAAATCAGCAACATGTAATATATTTGTTGAAGTTTTTTTACACTTTTTACTAATAAAGTGCTAAAAAGAGCCTGAAAGTAGCTGTTTTAGCTCTAACTTTTCATTTTCACTTAATAATTTTTGTTTCTGCCGGTTAATTAAATCGTCGAGCCTTATATGTTTGATTTCTGTGAATAGTTTGTCAATTGAATCGCAGAATGTTGTTACTACTTTTTCTGTATCATTGATCAGATGTTCCCATGATACGAGTGTCGTCAGTTGTCGATGCTCATCTGAGCCTCTCCAGTGTTCAATAAGGGCTCCGGTGGTAAGATGGGGATTCGAATGCAACATTTCAAGCATTGCCTTTAATAAAGGTGCACCTGGTTGACTTACATGTTCTAACCACTGTGTGTCATTTACCTGTTTTGCAAGAGTTGGGTTTTGCACTAATAGTCCAATCACCATTCTCATTGGCGTAATTGTCTTCGGTTTTCCCGATATTCTATTCGTCGACTGCTGAACTTTTGACTTCTCAATCTTCATTGCCTGATTTAACTGATCGGTTGAAAGATGTACTCTTTCACCAAGCTCTGTTACTAACAATTCTTTGAGGACTGGATCAGTGACTTTCTCGAGCAGTTTCTTAATTCTGGCAACGTAGCTACTTCTTCCATCGGCTGTTGCAAGATCGTTGCCTAGCTCAAGATGTTTAAACATAAATTGAGACAGTGGAACAGCTTGATTTTGTTGCTCCACAAAGGCATCTTTGCCGATAGCTCTTACAATAGTATCTGGATCTTCACCATCTGGAAGAAACATAAAGCGAACCAATCTATCGCCTCGGATCAGCGGTAGTGCAATTTCAAGTGCCTTCCATGCTGCTGCAAGACCTGCTTTATCGCCATCGAAACAAAAGATAATCTCATTAACCACTTTGAAAAGTTGTTGTAGGTGAAACTCGTTAGTGGCTGTTCCAAGAGTCGCGACGGCATTTGTGATATCAAATTGTGCAAGTGCCACTACATCCATATAGCCTTCGACAATAAGGATATTCTTCAGTTTGCGATTTGCCTGACGAGCTTCAAATAATCCATAGAGTTCGCGACCTTTATGAAAAATTGGCGTCTCTGGAGAGTTAAGATATTTAGGCTCTCCCTGATCGAGAATTCTTCCACCAAAGGCAATAACTTTGCCACGACGATCGCGAATAGGGAACATCACTCTTTCGCGAAAACGGTCGTAACATTTGCCGTTATCATTTTTAATGAGCATGCCAGTATCAACAAGCTTTTGTTGTCTGTCTGAACTGCCTCCAAGAGCTTTTAGTAATCCATCCCACTTATTAGTTGCATAACCAATGCCGTAGTCTCTAGCTACTTCTCCTGATAAACCTCTTTTTTGCAAATAATCTACACCTTTTCCACCATCAGCCTTTTTCTTCAGTAGTTGTTGGAAGTACTGACTAGCTTCTGACATTAGATCATAGAGATCAGAGCTAACGGGTACTTCAGCTGTACCAGCTTCTCTTGGAATTTCCATACCAAGGGTTGAGGCAAGATCATCGACTGCATCAAGAAATTCTAAGCGATCGTATTCCATTAGGAAGCTTATCGCGTTGCCGCTAATCCCGCAGCCAAAGCAATGGAAAAACTGTTTATCTTGGTTTACGTTGAAAGAGGGTGTTTTTTCGTTATGGAATGGGCAACATGCGCTAAAGTTGTGGCCTGATTTTTTCAAAGGCACACGACTATCTACAAGCTCTACAAGATCAGTGCGAGCGAGAACTTCATCGAGAAATGCTTGTGGAATTCTACCTTTCACGAAACAGTTGTTCCTCCGAGATTAAGCGAGGAAGCCTTGAGGTGTAGAGTTAAAGACTAACCAAGTTGAGACTTGATTACTCCACTCACCTTGCCCATATCGGCACGGCCCTGCATTTTAGGCTTTAGAATACCCATAACTTTACCCATGTCACGCATACTTTCTGCGCCGGTTTGTGTTATAGCTTCGGCAATCAGCTCTGAGATTTCCTGCTCACTCAATGGTTGAGGTAAGTAGTTTTGAATAACTTCAATCTCAAATTTTTCTTTGCTCGAAAGATCGTCACGCCCGGCTTTATCAAACTGCTCAATACTATCGCGGCGTTGTTTGACCATTTTGTCGAGTATGACGAGAATTTCTGCTTCTTCCAATGTGACACGACGATCTACTTCCTGTTGCTTTACAGCAGCTAGAATGAGTCGAATAGTAGACAGGCGCTCTTTCGCGCGGTCGCGCAAGGCCTGCTTCATATCATCTTTAATACGATCAATTAACATAGGCGTGGATTCTGTCTGGAAGAAATTTATTTTGCCGTTAGCTTTTATCTATCGGCAAACAATCAAAGATTTTAGTACAGGCGGACGCGTGAAGCGTTTTCGCGAGATACTTTCTTCAATGAGCGCTTTACAGCAGCAGCTTTCTTACGTTTACGAATGCTTGTTGGCTTTTCGTAGAATTCACGGCGACGTACTTCAGCAAGTACACCAGCTTTTTCACAAGAACGTTTGAAACGTCGTAGAGCGATATCGAATGGCTCGTTTTCTTTTACACGTACAGCAGGCATCTAAAAACCCTTTAAAATCAGTTAGTTAAGGTTGAGGCAAGGCTACAGCCGTTGCGAGGGCGCAATTTTACTCCTTTTTACACTCGAATGCAAAGCCCTAATATACTTTTCTGCTTTGCAGTCTATCGAGTACTTGAAGTAGAATGAGTGCATGCTCAAACTCTAGAAATATTCAGCTGAGAAGTCAATGATTGTATTAGGTATAGAATCGTCCTGTGATGAGACAGGTGTTGCCATCTATGACGATAAAAAAGGTATTATCGCAGATGTATTACACAGCCAAGTTAAGCTGCATGCTCAATATGGTGGTGTGGTTCCAGAGCTCGCCTCAAGAGACCATGTGCGACGTACTGTGCCACTGGTGCGTGAGGCTTTAAAGATTGCTGATATTGAAGACAATAAGATAGATGCAGTCGCCTATACAGCAGGCCCAGGTTTAATCGGTGCTTTACTTGTAGGAGCAAGCATGGCTCGTTCATTAGCGTTCGCATGGGAATGTCCAGCTGTTGCCGTTCATCATATGGAAGGACACCTTCTTGCACCAATGCTTGAAGATCCAGCGCCAGAGTTTCCTTTTATCGCGTTACTAGTATCCGGTGGACACACACAATTAATTGAAGTGTCAGGCATTGGCCAATACAAACTTCTCGGTGAATCCCTTGATGATGCAGCTGGAGAAGCTTTTGATAAAACGGCTAAAATTCTCGGGCTTGGATATCCTGGTGGTCCTGCACTTGCCAAACTTGCCTTAAAGGGTAAGCCAAATGTTCATAAATTTCCACGCCCTATGACTAATCGCCCAGGACTAGATTTTAGTTTCAGTGGCTTAAAAACATTTGCTGCTAATACCATTCGCAGTTCAGACGGTTCAGAGCAAGCCCATGCCGATATCGCTCATGCGTTCCAAGAAGCAGTCAGTGAAACCTTAGCAATTAAATGTCGCAGGGCTATTAGAGAAACAGGTCTAAAAACATTAGTTATTGCAGGTGGTGTAAGTGCCAACATGCGAATTCGAGAGCGTCTAGAGAAATTACTAGTGCAAGAGGGCGGTAGTGTTTTTTATCCGAGACCAGAATTTTGTACAGATAACGGTGCAATGATTGCTTATGCAGGGTACTTGCGATTCAAAACGGGTGAGACCACAGGCTTAGCGATTAAAGCAAGACCGCGATGGCCGCTTACAGAACTAAAAGCAGGAGGCTAGGGCTTTTTCTTGAAAGCTGATTCCTTCCCTGATAACAGATTTCTGATATTGTCTTGATGACGCCAGATCATTAGTAGTGACATGAGCGTCATAGGTAATAAACTTTCTGTAGACAAATACCAGGTCGAGGCGGGCAATATTAAGGCTGAACTGAGTCCTGCTAGTGATGATATCCGAAAGATAAAGAATATTAATACCCATGTTAATAATATGATTAACCCGATTTGCCAATTCATGGTTGTCACCGCACCAAAAGCAGTTGCAACACCTTTGCCACCATTAAAAGAAAAGAATATCGGTAGGCAATGGCCTAAAAAGGATGCCACAACAACAGCGCTCAGCCATAGGGCAGAAAAATCAAAATACTTAGCGATGAGAACGGGGATGATGCCTTTTAGAATATCGCCACTGAAGGTTAATATTGCAGCTTTACGTCCGCCAATACGAAGTACATTAGTTGTTCCAGGATTATGTGAACCCATATCCCTAGGATCGGAGAGCCCCATCATTTTACAAACAATAATTGCAGATGAAATTGAACCAAAGAGGTAAGCGGCTAATAAGACAATAATTTCAGTTATAGGTATCATTGTTTTGTTAAAGTATCGTTTATTACTTGGTAATAATGAGATGGTGAATTAGTATATCATATTTCAGCATTTAGCATCCAAGAGAGTAACTTAAATTGAGTAAGAAAAATCGTGACATCGTTTACATAAAAGATTTGCAGATAAAAACAATTATCGGCATCTACGATTGGGAACGAAAAATCAAACAAACTGTTAGCATCGATATTGAAATGGCCACAAATATAGCGAAGGCGGCAGCATCCGAGAATATTGAAGATACTATTAATTATAAGGCTGTTGGCAAACGTATTATTCAATTTGTTGAAGATAGTTCCTACCAATTAGTCGAGACTATGGCTGAGAAAGTTGCACAAATTATTCTTGATGAGTTTGCTGTCCCTTGGTTGCGATTGCGTATAAGTAAGCCTGGAGCTTTAAGAAGTTCAAAAGACGTGGGACTGGTCATTGAGAGAGAGAGAAAGTAATGAGCTCGCTATATCAAACTCAAGTTTTTCTAGGCATTGGCAGTAATATCGACAAAGAAAATGCTATCCCAGAAGCCTTGGTTATATTAGAAAATCAATTTGGTAAACTTGTCATTTCTCCTACATTTGAAAGTGAGTCAGTAGGTTTTAATGGGGATAATTTTTATAACCTAGTAGTTTCTTTTTATACAGCGTTTTCATTGCAAGAGGTTGTTAGTCGTTATAAAGCTATTGAAGATCAGTTAGGCCGAGATCGCAGTGGTCCAAAATTTAG
Organism: Gammaproteobacteria bacterium; assembly: GCA_024206355.1. Taxonomy (GTDB): domain Bacteria; phylum Pseudomonadota; class Gammaproteobacteria; order Enterobacterales. The sequence continues at coordinate 6,675 of JAAGZM010000067.1, forward strand.
TGCCCGAAGTTTAGATATTGATCCACTATTATATGGTGATTTAATTTGTGATGAGCCCGTTGAATTACCCAGAGGCGAAGTACTTGAGAATGCCTATGTGCTTTGGCCGTTGTCAATACTAGCTCCAGATCATAAACATCCTCTAACAGGTCGTAGTTTTAGCGACCATTGGCAGAGTTATGACAATAACCAAAAACTTTGGCAGGTAGAAACTAGCTGGTAAAAAAATAATGCTGTCAGAGCCAATTTAAATAGACTCTGACCCCACTCCATCACAACGATCGACCGCCATCAACCTTGATAACTTGCCCAGTTACATAATCATTCTTCAGCAAAAATAAAACTGACTGAGCAATGTTATTTGCTGCTCCCATACGTTGTAGTGGGATCTTAGCGAGCACTTTCTTTTGTTTTTCAAGATCTCCTTCATCAGCTTCAGACCAAAATATTGCGCCTGGTGAAACGGCATTTACTCTAATTTCAGGAGCTAATTCTTTTGCCAGTGAATGGGTCATCGATATCAACCCTGCTTTACTCATAGAATAAACAGAATACCCTGCTAGCGGCCTTTCTCCATGGATATCTGTGATATTAATGATCACGCCAGAATTCTGTTTAAGAATAGGACTGGCTTTTTGAGAAAGTATAAAGGGTACTCTCAAATTGGTGGTGAATAATTGCTGCCATTGCTCTTTAGTGACTTCTGCAACAGGAGTTGGATAGAAAGCGGATGCATTATTCACTAAAGCGTTCAATCGACCTTTAAATACCACTGCGTTTTCAATCAGTTGTTCGCAACTTTCTTGAGAACTTAATTCAGCAGAAATCACCAATGCACTATTATCACGACTTGTATTTAGCTCAGTAGCAAGTTGGTTCGCGTCATCTGTAGAATGATTACAGTGGATAACAACGTCGTAGTTGTGGCTGTGTAGGTGTCTAGCTATCTCTGCACCTATTCGGCGAGCAGCTCCTGTAATCAAAACCACAGGTGCATTTGTTTTAGTTTTTGAAGAAATTTTATCATTCATGCTTGCATCACTACCATTGTGTCGCTACAGTCTGCCTAAAAAAGGACCCTTAATGCTATATGCTGATAGAATTCGCCACCAGATACAAGTTTTAGGTAATGTTCCTGAACCATCTAGTGACGCGATTGCTCATAGTGAAAAGCTTTATGAACACTTGAAGCAACAATTATCAAACCATCCGCTACCATTTCATGATGTTATGGAGCAGCTCTTGCACGCGCCTGGATTAGGCTATTACAGTGCTGGTGCACATAAGATTGGAGCAGCAGGGGACTTTGTTACAGCACCAGAAATATCCTCTTTCTTTGGTTTTGCTTTAGCACAACAATGTTTACAGGTATTGAAAGAGACGGGTGGTTCTATTCTAGAGTTTGGTGCAGGCCTAGGCACTTTAGCAAAAGACATTCTGCTACAACTTGAAGTTGATAATTGTTTACCTGATAACTATTTCATTGTTGAAATATCTGCAGATTTAAGACAGCGGCAACAGGTTCGATTGAAAGAAGAAATTCCTCATCTCTATTCAAAAATAAGTTGGTTGGAACAACTACCAGTTGAAGGTTTTGGCGGTGTGATCTTAGCCAACGAAGTGATTGACGCTATGCCGATCCATCTTTTTGAGAATACCGCTGATGGTGTAAAAGACCTACAGGTAATTATTGAAGATGATGGCGAACTTGAACTTGATGTATCAAGCTATTTGTCACCCACTTTAGAGGAATGGTTATCACGAGATGAAATAAGTCGATTGTCATTTTCTCAAGGGTATCGAAGTGAAGTTAACTTAGCGATGGAAAGCTGGATAGCTTCTTTGGCTAAGTGTTTGAATAAGGGCTTAATTCTTTTGGTAGACTATGGTTATCCACGACATGAATATTATTTACCTGAACGCACAGAGGGCACTTTGAACTGTCACTACCGTCATCATAGCCACGATAAAGTTTTGCTATTAGCGGGTCTACAAGATATCACTGCTCACGTAGATTTTACTGCAATTGCAGAATCTGCATCCGATGCGCAGTTATCGGTATCGGGATATACAAATCAGGCAAGTTTTCTCAGCGGTTGTGGTATTCTACAAATGGCTGAGCAAGCAGCAGACAATGATCTTGATACACAAATGAGGCTCGCACAGCAAATTAGAACATTAATTATGCCCGATGAAATGGGTGAAGTTTTTAAAGTGATTGCTTTAACGAAAGAGTTACCAATAGATGTTAGTGAGCATTTAATCGGTTTTGCTTTTTCAGATTTAAGGCATCAGCTTTAACATTAACTATTAATAAAACGAGAGACTAACTAAACAAATGGATTGGTTACAAACAATTATTCTTGCCATCATTCAAGGGTTGACAGAGTTTTTACCTATTTCTAGCTCTGCGCATTTAATATTACCAGCGAAACTATTAGGTTGGCCGGATCAAGGTCTTGCTTTTGACGTTGCTGTTCACGTTGGCTCTCTAGTTGCTGTTGTTGTATATTTCAGAGTAGAAGTCATTGCTATGACGCGAGCCTGGTTTGGTAGTTTACCTCAGCTAAATAAGTCTGAATCACTTGAACCTAATGCAAGGTTAGCTTGGGCTGTTATTCTCGGTACTATCCCCGTTGGAATCATTGCCTTTGTACTTAGATCGTTTATTGAAAATAATTTTCGAAGTGCTTTTGTTATTGCAATAGCCACTATTGCTTTTGCACTATTACTTTGGGTAGCCGATCGCCGTAAAGAGATTACTAGAGATGAGTTTAGCTTAAGATTTAAAGATATTATGATTATTGGATGTGCTCAAGCAGTGGCGCTTATTCCCGGTACATCGCGTTCTGGGATAACAATGACAGCAGGGTTAATGCTCGGCCTAACAAGAGAGGCAGCTACAAGATTTTCTTTCTTATTATCTATTCCGGTAATAACTCTAGCAGGTGGTTTTTTGGTAATTGAACTCATCCAGTCATCAATGCCTGTGGACTGGCCAAAAATAGCACTGGGAACCGGCATAGCAACCTTAAGTGCTTATGCCTGTATTCATCTGTTTTTGGCGCTTATCGAGCGAATAGGGTTCCTTCCATTCATTGTTTACCGAATTGCTTTAGGTGCAATATTATTAATAATGGTAGGTATTTAACTTAAGCTATTTATCAAATTTTAAATTGATTCACTAGCTCATCAAGTTGCGTTGCAAGTTGCACAATATCTCCACCGCGTTTGGAAGTCACCGTGGCATCTCTCGCTGTACTTTCCGATAGGTCGCTAATATTTAGAATACTTGACTGAACACTCCTGGTTATCTGCGTCTGTTCGGTTACGGTCGTATTCATTGCTTCATTTAAGGAACTAATATTACTGACACGTTCAGCAATATTTTTAAGAGTTGCATCAGCGGTTTCTACTTCGAGCTTACTTTCTTCTGCTCCTTCTTTGGCTTTTACCATTGCGCTAACCGCTTGTTTTGCACCCGTCTGTAATTGCTCGATGATCCGCTCAATTTCTTGCGTCGATTCATGTGACTTTGTTGCTAGTACACGAACTTCATCGGCCACGACGGCAAAACCTCTTCCTTGCTCACCGGCTCTTGCTGCTTCAATTGCAGCATTGAGAGCTAATAAATTTGTTTGTTCTGCAATACCTTTGATCACATCTAGAACTGCCCCCACTCCTTCGCTTTGGGTATCTAATGTTTGAATAACTTCAGATGCACTCTCAATACTTTGGACAAGTTTTAGGATACCTTCAATTGCTTGCTGAGTTGTTTGAGTGCCTAGTCTTGCGTCTTCATCAGCTTGATTGGATGCATTAGCCACATTGGTAGCTGTATCAGCTAATCCTTCAGCAGAATGCTCTAGCTCAGTAATTGCTGTTGCTACAGATTCAGTTTCCGTGCTTTGCTGATTTGCAGCCATCGCTGTTTGTTCTGCTGATCTTGAGATTGTTGATGCGTCTGTATTGAGCTGATTGACGGAATTATTCACATGATTCAAACTGCTTGAAAAGTGTGTTAGAAGTTGATTGAAAGCTGTTGCAACTTGACCAATTTCATCAGTTGTATTAGTTTGTATTCGTTGAGTAAGATCTTGATTTTCAGCATTTTCTACCATGGTATTTTTAATCTTCACTAGAGGATTCAAAACTACAAATCCCACATACCAAGTAATAGCAAAGAGACCAACGATCATCACAGCAATGTTGATCCATGAAAGGTGCCAGAGGTTATTATCAATAATTTGGTCTAGGCTTTCTAAAGAATAATCAACACGTACCGTACCAAGTATTGTACCTTCGGTAGTTGCATGGCAACCAAGACAATTAGTACCTTTATAATTTTCGGAGGCAAACATTGGAATGATTACGGTAACAGAGCGGCCGTTTTCATCATCACGTTTTATTATTATGGGCTCTTGAGTTTTTAAGCCCTGGCGATCGATATCATCCTCTACAATTTGTTCAGGGTTTCCTGTTCCATATAATTTACTGACTGTTTCAGTACGAATTATTTTTACTTTAGTGATCTCTTTATTTTCAAGTAATTTGTCTCTTAAAAGTGCGCGTTGTGACATCGTTCCGGAGAGCATCATTGTATTGATATTATCAAAATAAGTACTGGCAATTTGATGTGTTTTGTCAACAGCTAAATCTAAAATCATATTGCGCTCGTTAACCGCAGTGATGGTAGTAGTAATAATAATAAGTAATATAAAAATGAAAACTAAAACGACTAAAATTTTATTTTTAATGCTACTCGAGAGAAAATTCATTATATTTTTAACCACAGTATTTATTTATTAAGGTTATCGGTTTAATATAGGCAAACTTTAAAAAATTATATCTTACAGTTGACTAGTTTATCAGCAAATAAGTGTTATTTATGCATTTTTTTGTGTTTGCAATAGATTCTAATCGTAAATTTCTAATTGCTTCACCAAATTCTTTCCCAGAAATAGATGGGTCAACAGATTTATTTGATACATTAACCACACTGGCTGCAATTTTTTCAAAATATTCTCGCTGCGGATAGTTAAGTTTTTCAAAACCAGTTCGACCACGAAAATCTGCTTCACATATATCTAAATAATGCTCAAATCGTTCAGGTCGTCTGAATAAATCAAATGCTTCAAACAATTTTAATAATGTTTTTGGTCTTAGTTCTAAAACCTTGTGTGCGTGCAGGTGGTAACGTGACCCAAGACAGGCTAGCTCTCGGTATTCCTTAGGGGTTTTTAATCTTTCACATAGCCTCTTTACGACCTTAACGCCTGTTTCTTCATGACCTCGATGTTTGGGCCAATATTGTTTTGAAGTTAACCCTTTACCCAAGTCGTGGCAAAGTGCTGCAAATCGAACCATGGGAGATTGGGTGAGTAGTGATGCTTGCTCAAGCACCATTAGACTATGAATTCCGGTATCTATTTCTGGATGCCATTGTTCAGGATTAGGGATTCCAAAAAGCACATCAATTTCAGGAATAAGCACTTTTAATGCCCCCACATCTCTCAGCACCTGAATAAAAACACTTGGGCTCTGTTCCGATAGAGCACGATCCATTTCTTGCCAAACCCGTTCGGCGACAAGATGCTTTACTTCACCTGCAATAACCATATCTTTCATCAATTGCATGGTTTCATCAGCAATTGTAAAACCCAGATGATGATATCGAGCAGAAAATCGAGCGACTCGTAAAATCCTTACCGGATCTTCAGCAAAAGCCTCTGAAACATGGCGAAGAACTTTATTCTCTATATCATGTTTGCCATGATAGGGATCGACTAACTGATCTTGTTCGTCTTTAGCAATAGCATTAATTGTTAAATCTCTTCTAGAGAGATCTTGCTCTAAGGTAACACAAGGATCGGCATGAACATCGAAGCCATGGTAACCAGGTGAGGATTTTCTTTCTGTTCTTGCAAGAGCATGTTCTTCTTTTGTTTTAGGATGCAGAAAAACGGGGAAGTCTTTCCCAACCTGTTGAAAACCTTGTTTAAGCATCTCATTGACGCTGCTTCCAGTAACTACCCAGTCTTTTTCATGGAACGGATAGCCCAATAATTCATCACGGACAGCACCACCAACCAGATATGTTTTTGCCTTATTTGTCACATGCTTTTACCTAGTTTGATTCATCTGTGTATAATGGCACAAAGATTAGTTTTGAACCAGATGATGAATTAGAGAAATAAATGTACGATAAATATTTTGGGTTAACTGATAAACCATTCTCTATTGCACCTGATCCACGATATCTGTTCATGAGTGAGCAGCATCGAGAAGCTTTGGCGCATCTAGTATACGGAGTGGGCGAGGGAGGAGGTTTTGTTCTACTTACTGGAGAAGTTGGTACTGGCAAAACAACGGTATGCCGATGTTTACTAGAGCAACTTCCTAAAAATACTCGTATTGCTTTTATCTTGAATCCAAAACTATCGGCAACAGAATTGCTAGCCAATGCTTGTGATGAATTGCATATCAATTATTCGGAAAACCCGAATCTAAAACATCTTACGGACGTTCTGAATGAATTTTTGCTTAAGTCTCATGCGGCAGGTTTAAAAATTGTCCTGATGATTGATGAGGCACAAAATCTTAGTTCAGAAGTGCTTGAGCAGATCCGCCTATTGACAAATCTTGAGACCAATAAAGAGAAGCTACTACAAATAATTCTTATTGGTCAGCCGGAATTAAAAGAGCTACTTGCACGGCATGAATTACGTCAACTCGCTCAACGGATAACAGCCAGATACCATTTACGACCGCTGACGGCTGAGGAATGTGAATCTTACATTTTACATCGCCTAGAAGTTTCTGGTTTCAGTGACAGTTTATTTGATAAGAAAGCAATCAAAGAATTATTCAGACGTACTGGTGGCATACCACGATTGATCAATGTGCTATGTGATAGAGCAATGCTTGGTGCATATGCGCGTAATCGACGCCAGATTGGTCCTAATGTTGTTAAGCAGGCTGCTAGTGAAGTGATGGGAGGTGAGGTTCATGCTGAACAGGCTGATACCATAAAGCCAGCTCATACACCAGGCTACACAATGCGCTGGCTTTCATCAGCTTTGGCAGTATTACTAGTAATCGCGAGTGTATACGTAGCACATTTATTAACAAAAGATGATGATTCAAAACAACAGTATTTAGCTACAATTGCAGAAAATGCAAAAATAGCACAAGAAAACAAAGCACTACTAACAAAACTATCGATATTGGAAGCTGAAGTTAATGCAGTACCAAAAGCAATGTTACCTTTTCTGCCAGCGGGCGTTCAGCCAACAAGCCGTTTAATTGCTCTACAACATTTGATGGGGCGTTGGAATATTGATTATCAACCAACCAGAGATGGTGATGCATGTGATTATGCCTTATTAAATCAACTACGCTGTGAAACAGAGTCAGGTGATTGGGAGAACCTCAACAAAATTAATCGCCCAGTAATAATGAAATTGATTTCAACAACTAGTTTGCCAATTTATGGCGTTCTGCTAGCAATGGATGGACAAAATCTGTTGATGAATTTTTCAGGAGAAGAAATAGTATTGAATAAAAATCAGGTATCAGCTTACTGGGAAGGTGACTACTATTTGCTTTGGCAAACACCACCGAATTATCAGCAGCCGCTAGCAATTTGGATGCGAGGGATTCCTGTTCAGTGGCTGGTCACGAGCATGGCTAAATTAGATAAGCTTGATCTCATCGTGCCTCCCAATGTTGTTTTTGATCAGACGTTAAAAACAAGAGTTGAAGAATTTCAGCAGAAACATTCTCTTCGTGCCGATGGTGTTGCAGGACCTCATACGTTAATTACATTAAATAGTTTAACGAAAAATGATTACCCTACTTTATCATTCTTGGGAGAGGCGAACTAATGTCATATATTCTTGAAGCATTAAGAAAGTCTGAACAAGAAAGAAATCCTGAGAAAGTTCCGGATTTAGAAACTCACCACCGACATGTCGTCGGGCAGGTGAAGAAGTCTTTTCCATTCTGGATCTTAGGAGTTGTTTTATTACTGATAAATGGATTGGCACTATTTTATGTTTTTAATAAAGAAACAATCCCTGAGCCAGAGATGGTTGTTCAAAAGAAAGTAGAAATACCTACTGCAGAAATCGTTCAACCTGAACCTGAACCTGAACCTGAACCTGAAAATGTTAATGTTAATGTTATTCCAGAGCCTGTTGTAGTAGAAACAATTGTCGCTTCTGCACCTGCTCCAAAACCAACACTTAATAGCTCGTCTGTTTCAGATATTTCTGAGTTACCTTACGATCTCCAGCGCCAAATCCCAGATATGGATTTCAGTACGCATATTTATGTTCGAGACGGTGGTAGCTTTATAATTATCAACGGCAAAACCTTAAACGAAGGAATGATTGTTGCCCGTGGTTTGCGTGTTATAAAAATACTATCAGACGGGATTATTTTAGAGTTTAGAAATAGACAGTTCTTTATGGTCTCAATGACAAACTGGGTGCAAGATTAGTTAAAAACAGCATTTGTCCTAAGCAGATCTCGAGGAAGATTGTTCTTTAACTTGCTGATCTCTGCTGTCTTAAGTACCTTTGCAAGCCCAAGCGGTAAGCCTTTGTATTTCATGATAGCTTCACCCATTTTCAATGGCTCTGAAAAAGCGGCCTGGATATTCTCACCTTTATAACAGGCTGTTGCTTGAGTGCGATTGAGTTCAACACTTTGTTTTCCAAATGAAGCTCCAAAAGACACAACTAATTCATGACAAGTTTTTATGATCGTTCCCTTACGGCTATCAATTAAATCGCACACTCTTATGCCACTTCTTTGAAGTCGCAAAGAATGACGAAGTTTTTCACCGTATTCAGGAAATAGCCAAACTTGATTTTCTCGTTGACTGACTCGAAATCTAAGTTGTGACAATAATGGTGACAAATCAAACTCAAATTGATCTTGGTAATATTCTTCGATTAATTGACTAGTTTTACTATTGAGAACTTTGAAAGGAGATACACTAGCTATCTTAGAAACGTCTGCAATCTTATCTGATCCTTTCTTTTCTAGGCAAGCAACAAAGAAACCTTCACAGTCAAAAACCTCTGGCCAAACATGGATAAAACCTTCATCTGTGACAACCCGAGTTGCTTCTGGAAATAATGCTTCAAGAGGAATAATCGATAGCTGATCAGCAACTTCATTCTTGAGAGTGTTTATCACATCTTGGTTTTCAGCGCGTGAAAGTGTGCAAGTTGAGTAAACGATTCTGCCTCCCGGTTTCAACATTTTCCAAGCAGAACGCAGAAGTTGTTTTTGTAATATAGAAATATTTTCAATTGCCAATAAGGACCAGTTATCTAGTGCCTTAGGATCTTTACGATAAGTACCTTCTCCACCACAAGGAGCATCAAGTAATATTGAGTCAAAACAACAAGTAAGATTCTCATCCATTCGAGTGCCATCATAATGTCCCAAACAAGTATTGGTAACACCGCAACGCTGAAGATTGGCATGCAACACTTTAAGACGGCTTGCCGATAATTCATTTGCAAGTATCGTACCTTGGTTATCCATCAATGCCGCGAGTTGAGTTGTTTTAGAGCCAGGTGCTGCAGCCATATCTAATATGAGTGTTGAAGGGTTATCTTTAAGTAGAGCAATTGGCGGTAGCATTGAGCTGGCTTCCTGGATATAAAAGAGCCCCATTAAATGTTCGCCGCAATTTCCAAATTGAGATAATTCATTTTCGTCTTCAGCAGAAATCCAAAAACCTTCATCACACCAAGGGATAGGCGAGAGCGACCAGTTGTGTTTGTCAGCAATACACTGGAAATCTGAAACTGAGATTTTCAGTGTATTAACACGGATACTTTTTCTTAAAGGACGATTACAGGCAGTAAGAAATGCATTAAATTTTTCCGGGTTAGGGTGCTGCTCCCGGATATGTTCAAAAAACGGATGTTCGTTGATTAATCAATACCTTCAGAATTTATCGCCAAACATCATTTCGTCGACGGCGAATAAAACGAGGTAGAACTAACCCCAATAAAAGCCCCACGAACGCAACAACTCCACCAGCTGTTAACAGATCATATCGAGATCGTTCGCTGATGATTTTGTTTTTCTGCTCTAAAAGCTCTTTATCATATTCAAGTTGAGTCACTTGCTGTTGTAGTGCCTGACTACGTGAAGCGAGATCTCTAGCTTGAATCAACTCTTGCTGAAGATCCGATATTTGTTCATTTGAATTGTTAGTCAGTTCCTGTAGCACGATGGCTTGTTCCTGAAGCAGTAAACTGGATGGTTTGTCTGCCATCAACTGTTTAGTATCAACCCAAACTTTACGACCTGATGCCAATCGGATTTGAGTCGCCTTATTTTTCTCATCTGCGGTGATTACATCAACACCTTGCCCTGCTGCAAGTGTGCCAACAATTCGAAACTGATGTGTTGGACCAGTTCTATAATATATCGTTAGACTGTCAGAAACATATTGTATCTTAGCAGTTATTCCCGTTGTTATAAATAACGAGAATGCGATCAGTAGCGATTTCATTTGTTTAACCCTTCCGTAATTATCCATTAGTCTGAAAATATTTCTTTTAACCTGTAGAAAAAGAGTATAGACAGAAAAGCTCCTACCGGTAAAGTAATTACTCAAGATAGTGCAATTATTCAAATAATACCGAAGCAATTACCATGTTAGTGGCAACAGCTATTTCAGTAGCAAAATTTGACTGATAATTAATAATCGATAAACCCCCCAGATGTGTTGGGGTGACTAGAAACCTCAGTTGACCGGCTCAAAATTATGATTATGTACTTAAAAACAGCAACTTACAGAAGGATTAGTATTCATCCATTGAGTTAGTTTGCCTACGCATTTGATTGCACATTTTTTAGACTCATTGACTTGACGGCAAAAGCCTTACATAGAATGACTATGAATGGCTTTCTAGTCGGCGCCACTAAGCCTTAAAAAAAACACTCAAACGCGTGCAACTGAGGATTCTAGGAGAAAAGTTTTCCCATACGAGGTGGGATTGTAAATACTATTTTCGTCCCTTGAGGTGTTAGTAGATAGTATATTTATATAGTTAACTATCTTGGCATATTTTTATAAAAATATTGGATTTCCAAATCTGAAAATTTCTCTTTTTTATGTTCTTCTATACATTCAATAATTGAAGTTACCGGTGATTTCTTTTTATCCAATGTATGAGCTTTTAACTTTAAAATATGTTTTTTAGCCATTTTTATATTATGTGTTTGAATAAAACTGATACCATCAATTGCTGAGTCAGTCGTAACATGACAAGCAAAAGAATGAGCTGGCATTCTCCCAGCACTCACCGATGAAAATACTGCTAAAGTAATTAATCCCATTAGCATTTTAATTGTAAGCATTTTGTAAACTCCTCTAATCATTATTACCAACAATCAGTTCCAAGTGTACCATCATTTGTTTTTGCACCCACTGAAGTAAGTCTATAAACCGTACATTTCGTTTCTTCACTTTGTGGTGAATCACCATCAGCTGTTGCGCTCAACACATAGCATCTTGTTATAGGACAAGCTACCGTTGCTTCTACAATTGCAATATTATAATGCCCCTCCGGCGTCGGATTAACCATCCCAATATCAGCAAGGTTGGTACTATAGCTATTGTTATCAAGCATAAATTGTTCCTGCCGATTAGCTGCATCCATTAAAGCAGACATGGCATCGCTTCTTCGCGCTTTTTGGATCGAGTCTTGATAAGAGGGCAAAGCTATAGACATGATGATCCCCATGAGAGCGACTACTATCATTAGCTCAAGTAATGAAAATCCATTTTGCCTTTGTGCTTGTAATAGATTTCTGCTTTGATAATCATAAATTAACATTTACTGCTCCTCTCTGTACCAGTAAACAGCATAAGGTTGTGGTAATTCAGCACCTGAATCAAGCTGCATCTCACCTGATGGACCACCACCTGATGGGAACAATAGACGAATTTTTTTATCAGATCCATAATGTATTGCTGGTGTATCAGGTATTAAAGTCCCAAGTTCAACCATTCTATCCAAAACACCATCATTGTCATAATCCCTTGTAGCAGTAGCATTATGTAAGTCAACTTGATAGAGCATTCCTTTACCGGCAAGAGGTACGCAGGACGTTGTCAAGCCATCATCTGGTGTAAATGTGGTGAAATATACACTGCCATAAATGGTAACCGACTTGGATAGTGACTTTTCTCCAACTCCAGTTAAATCTAATCTCCAGCCGTTAGCACTTGCAAGAGATTCTATTGCACTTGCTTTTTGTCCACTACTTCCTGTTTGGGTAATATTGCTAGTTGCATCATCTAAATCTGTTGTATTGAAAGGTAAGTAGCAGCGGAAATCTTTTGTCTTTTCTTCAGTCGTACATGTATCTGTTTTAGATCCTAATCGGTCTGTGGTATATATGCTCAGTTGCAAATCACGGATCATATAAAACTGGTTACTAACATCCGTTGCATTTGGATTAGTACGGTCCCCTGTTCCAA
>JAAGZM010000576.1 GCA_024206355.1 Gammaproteobacteria bacterium
TAGCTCACCGTAAATTATGAACAGATCAGACCATTGATTAGGTATGTTGTAGAAAAAGTATACAGCAGATATTGTTAACTTATAAGGTGATAAGCTACCCCAAAAGGGGTGGTTACACTGAGATTTTTATAGCTTGAAATTGAGGGGGGAAATAGCCTTGGAATCATGATTCCAAGGCAGTTTTTTATAGAGCTGCAGGGACTATATTCCGATGCTCTAAATTGATGAAAGGAAGCTTACAGATATTACAATTAATAGCCGTATCATTATTTAGTACATAGACATCTTCACAATTAACATATGCAATTTTTAATGAAGCAAGTCCTATCCATTGTTGTTTGCTAGCATTCCAAACAAGGGAGGGTAGTGTACCAACCTGAATTTGCTCTCCATCAATATTAGCAAATAGTGCCTGGCCTTCTTCTATTAAACACTGTTCATTAATATGAAAACCTTTCATTCTAAAACGAGGGCCATTAGCTTTTTGTTCAGCCAATGCATTTTTACCAACAAAGTTTACATCACGATCGAGTTTTACATTCCATCCTAATGTCAGTTCATAGGGTGTCCGTTCTTTTTCAATATCAGTAAACTCACCAGCTGTATCCCATCCTGGAACGATCATACCTGCTTCAATACGGCATATTTGTAAAGCTGTTAATGCGTAACCGGGAATCTTAAATGCTAGTTTCTCTTCGGCTTTTGCAAAAGCTTCTGTAACAGCCTCAATAGCTTCTGGAGCGAACCAAATCTCGTAACCTAGATCACCAGTAAAGCCAACTCGACCTACTAGAATTTTATAATCATCTAGTTCGAAGTATTTCAATGCAAATGGTTTTAAATTTTCAATTCCAGAGAAACCAAATTCATTTAAAACAGCACATGATTTCGGTCCTTGAATTGCAAGACCTGCTGAGTCAGCAGTTTCATCAGTGATTGATAAATCGGCAAAGTCATTTATTGATGCAAAATGCTCATCATGATCTACTTCAGAAATCAGAAATAAATAATCATTCTCTGAGTAACGGTAGACAATTCCATCATCAATCATCATACCTTGATCATTACAAATAAGACCGTAAGATGAATGCATCAACGGCATGCTGCTCATGGGAGATGTTAGCAGTTTGTCGAGAAAAGCACCTGCATCAGTGCCACGCAGACGATACTTCTTCATCGGTGATGCATCAAATATTGCACAGCTATTTCGGATTGATTTGTATTCTGCTTCAGCATCTTGGTAATGCATAGGAAGGCAGTAACCATTCCATATATCGTAATCTTCTGGATTGGTAGTCGCTATATACTCATCGAAATTAAAATTTGAGTGGCGAGATACCAAGTCACAAAGTACACTTTTTTTAATCGTATTAGTCATGTCTATTCCTATAGCAGTTAAGCTAGTCTATTTTTTTTAAGATCTTTAATCATTTCTCGTGCGGCATTATGTCCGGGACAACCAGAAACTCCGCCACCTGGGTGTGCACCTGAACCACATAAAAATAAATTGCTAACTGGCATACGGTAATCAGCGTAACCAGAAGTAGGGCGCATGCTATACATTTGATCAAAGGCTAAAACTCCGTGGAAAATATCGCCTCCGATCAATCCAAATTCTCGCTCTAAATCTAGCGGTGATTTAATTTGTCGTCCGACAATTGAATCTTTAAAATTTGGAGCAAATTGGGTGACATAATCAATAATGCTATCAGCTACTTCTTCACGAATATCATCCCAAGTTTGTCCGTCCGGTAAATTAGGATTGTAGTGTTGGCTGAATAGGCTCATCACATGTTGGCCTTCTGGTGCTAGAGTGTCATCTAATGTGCTTGGAATATATATTTCAAGTGAAGGCTTTTTTGACCAACCACTTTGATGAGCATCGTTAAAGGCACGTTCATAATGCATCATACTAGGACTTAAACTCACCATGCCTTTGACCATCGCCATTCGCTTTTCTTCTGTTAGATCAGCAAGACATGAAAATTCCGGCAATTCTTTTAACGCAACATTCATGCGAAAGGTACCACTAATACAGCGATAATTATTCATTCTTCGCAAAAATTCAGGTTCTAAGTGTTCTGCAGCGACTAATTTATTGAATAATAGCTTGGGATTTGTATTAGAAGCAATGGCCCGAGCAAAGAATTTGCGCCCATCGCTGAGTTCAACACCACGAGCCACGCCTTTGTCGATAATAACTTGCTTTACTGGAGCACTAACTTCGATATCTGCTCCAAAAGCTTCAGCAGATTTAGCCATTGCTTGGGTGATTGAGCCCATGCCTCCTTTGGCATGTCCCCATGCGCCTTTTTCACCATTCACTTCACCAAAATAGTGATGAAGCAATACGTAGGCTGTTCCAGGGGCAAAAGGGCTTGCCATGGTACCAATAAATGAGGTTGAGCTTAAGGATGCTTTGAGTATGTCACTTTCAAGCCATTCATCAAGAAATTCTGAAACCGACATTACCATCATCTTTGCAAAATAATGTTGAGTATCGGTATCAAGCTTACGCATTCTGTTACCAACTTTTGCAAGTCTAAGGATATCGATTAGACCTCCGCCAATATTAGCAGGAGTTTCTAAGACGATATCTCTGACAACATCTGCACAACGTTCTAAGATTTCGTGCAGTTCTACCCAATTGTCATAGTCGCCAGGAGCTAGAGCTTCAATCTGCCTTCTTGTATCTTCTTCGTCCCCAGAAATCATTAAAGCTCCACCGTTTTCATCGGGGACGAGTAAATTGTCCTCATCGGTGGACATGATTTCGAGACCGTACTTGTTCAATTCAAGATCATTAATAATTTTTGGGTTTAATAGACCAACCACATATGAACAGACCGAGTTTCGAAAGCCGGGGTGGAATTCCTCTGTAATAGCAGCACCACCGACAACATCTCTTTGCTCAAGAACTTTAACTGAATAACCTGCTCTGGCTAAATAGCCCGCTGTTGTCAATCCATTATGTCCAGCACCGATTATTATAACGTCGTAATCTGTATGTGGTTTTGCCATGACTACCTCTAAAAATGAAAATTTGATGATGAGTATAACCAGCGAACAGAAAAAAACATCCTTGCGTGTACGCAGAAAGGAATTTTCGATTTCAGGGGGGGACTATTGGGTTTGTGTAGTGATATTTTTTAAGTATTGGCGTGGGGAAATATCTTGATAGCGTTTAAATATTTTGTAAAATACAGAGGAGGAGCTAAATCCTGAGTCATAGGCTAATTCCGTGATGTTTACCTCACTATCTGCTCTTTGATGTAATAACTTGAGAAATGTCTGCAAGCGATAGTGGTTAAGAAAGTCAAAGAATTTCATTTGATATTCATGGTTAAGAATTTGTGATAAATGATTACGACGTATATCTAGCATTTCAGCCAGATCCTGCAATTTCAGTGAAGAGTCTTTGTATGGTTCCTCAACTTCCATAACCTTTTCTAGCTTATTTTTAATGCTATTTATCTGTGCTTGATCAAGCCCAGACTTAGCATATTTGTCTTTTTCAAACAGATGAGGTTCTAATTGTTCATCTAAATTATAATAGGTTTGGATCATCACAATTTGCTGTTCTTTAAACTTAATAAGTTCAGCACTTTCCAATTGTTGACTCTCTTTACCGGTATGAATTTTGAGAGATGACTGCAAAAATACTACATCGCCATTGATCACAGGCTCTTCAAGAATTGTAAAATGAATTTTTCTAGTAGAAAAGGAAAGAATTTCAGAAATATACTGCTCAATTTCTGAACCAAGATATTCCTTATTCAACGCAGTATCTACATAGACAGCATCATCGCTAAAAAAACTAGCAACAAGCTTAGCGTCTGCCTGATTCCAAGCATCAAAATAATCATAAATTCGCTGTCGTAGTAGTAGTTTGTTTGACATAAAAGAAGGATAAACGCTATACCAACCATTGTCCAATTACGGGGACAGTTTACTTAATTATATGGCATATAATTAAGTAAACTGTCCCCGTAATTGGTAGAGATTGTCTAATTATTCTCCTTAACATACATGTTAATCTCTGCATAAAATTGGATATTAAAGGAAGTAAGGAGAAATATATGGCCAGGATAGCCAGAGTAGTTGTGCCTCTATACCCACATCATGTTACTCAACGTGGTAACCGACGTCAGCAGACATTTTTTACAACTAAAGATTACCGAAAATATATTCAATATTTATCTAGTGCTAAGGATAAAGCTAAAGTTGAAATATTGGCATATTGTTTAATGCCAAATCATGTTCATTTTGTGGTTGTACCTAAAACACCGCATAGTTTAGCAAACTTATTTAGTGATGCTCATCGCAGATACACATGCAGAATAAATATCAGACATAAATGGCAAGGTCATCTTTGGCAAGAACGATTTCATTCTTCAGTAATGGATGAACAACACCTTCTTGCTACAGTCAGATATATTGAACTCAATCCTGTGCGGGCGGGATTGTGTCAATTACCAGAAAAATGGCCATGGTCAAGTGTTCATGCTCATCTCAGGAAAAAAGATGATACATTGGTTACTGTGAAACCGATGTTAGAACGAATAAGTAACTGGCGTAAATATTTGAATACAGATAAATCTTCAGTTGACATTAATACTATTAGATCCAGATTGAGAACAGGACGACCAAGCGGTAACAGTGATTTCATACATTCTATTGAAAAACTAACAGGCCGTAGTTTAGGAAGACATAAGCCAGGTCCGAAGATAGAATAATTAAGTAAACTGTCCCCGCAATTAATTAAGTAAACTGTCCCCGTAATTAATTAGTGGCTAGTTTCTTTCACGTCTTTTGCGTTTAGTTGCAGGTATTTTTGTAAGAAACGGTATTGTTCTTTTGATAAGTGTCTTATGTTTCGCTTCATGTCTTTCATTACACCAATCCATTGATTTGCCAGGAAGTGATTTGCTGGGACTGCCATATGGCATGAGCCACAGTTTCCACTGTGCAGTTTTTCACCGTACTCCCATAGTTTGGTCTCATCTTCAATTAGGCCTTGATTACTCACCCATGCTTCATAGCTAACCTTATGCCAAGTTTGTTCCGTATCTTCATCGAACATTGTACTGTGGATAGTTGATTTATTACGTGCTGATATATCAAGGGCTACAGAGAATATACGCTTACCTTGTAGTTCATAGATCATTGCATCAACACCATCTTGCTTCCATCCATCAACTCGAACTTTAAGCCATTTTCCTTCATTATCAAGTACGGTTAATCTTGTTCCTCCAAGAATTCGACTTTCTCTATTGCCTTCTTTTTTTGGATATCCAATCACGGTCTCTAGTGGAAAAACAATACCTGTTTCAATATCTGGATCAGTGCTTGCTGTAATCAATTCATTTTGGATAGCTTTGTAGCCACTTGTCATGTCTGGCATGGTATGAACCAACCCTTTATGACAATCAATACAGGTTTTTCCGTCATCTAGACCCTTAGACATACGCTTTGCTGAAGAATGACTTTGGAATTTATCAAATTCAAAACCTTCTTGATTATGGCAGGAACGACACTCTCGACTGTCATGTTCTTTCATGTCTGCCCAAACTCTTTCTGCCATTCTTAAACGAGAAGCTTCATACTTTTCATCAGTATCAATACTACTAGTAAAATGACCATATACATGACGTAGAGCATCAATCTTGTCGTACAGAGTAGGGCCAAAACCTTCGGTGACATGGCATGATGAACATTCTGCTCTAACGCCTGAGGCGCTCGAAAAATGAGCAGATTGTTGATATTCAGCTAAAGGCGCTTCCATCTCATGGCAGGAAACACAAAAGTCAGTTGTTGCCAATGCTGGATGTAGAGCTACTCCTGTCAGAAATATCCCTGCTAAACCCATTACAGCTAAAAGTGTAAGTGCAATCTTTGTATTTTTATTCAACCTAGAATCCTCAGTTGGACGCGTTTGAGTGTGTGTTTTTTAGGCTTAGTGGCGCCGACTAAAAAGCCGTTCATAGTCATTCTATGTAAGGCTTTTGCCGTCAAGTCAATAAGTCTAAAAAACGTGCAATCA
>JAAGZM010000577.1 GCA_024206355.1 Gammaproteobacteria bacterium
GCAGGAAAACCGAAAAAAGTGGCCATTGTTGCGTGTATGCGCAAGCAGCTCATTATTCTTAATGAGATGGTCAAAACCGGAACGATGTGGGATGAAAATATGGCCTAAATACTTGACTTGGAACCATAGTCACTTGTTATGCGTATACCTAATGAGTGAGTTCCTCTGTTCGGAATCTGGTTGCCCATTCTTTGCTCACGCTGTCAGCTAATTTCGTAGTTCTGGGTTTGACAGTTTCAACGATAGTTGTGTCTAGGTCGAAGACAGACAATACTCTCGCCAGAGTGGCTTTAGGGTTTTCAGACAGTGATTCGTATGTGATGCGTAGGGGTTGAATTTTTTGTCGAGCAAACCAGTTTACCCACGACGTATCGTGTCTCTCACATTCTAATACTTGTTCCGAAAGAATTTTGGCGTCATAGATTGGAAGCTGTCCGGGCTTAACTCGTTCACGTTCGACTCCTTTGGCATCGACGTGCCACAAGCCCGATTGCTCTGCTTTGACGCATGAAACAGCTTGTGCAACTTTGTCTTCGCGTGAGAGATGCAAAAAGCGCGTTGACCCAAAGGCTGCTTGGAAACGGTCTCTGTCGCTTGGCAAGCCTGGATAAAGCACGCCAAGCCGTGTCACTAGGTAATCAAAATCACGCCACATCAAACGCATTCCGAAAATTCGAGTCCCAGCGGCTCCCTCATGAAGTGCAGCCGATAAAAATGATTGATCAAATGCGTATTCGTCAGTCCAATCGATACTGGGCACATTTAGGTGCCGTGCCCACCACTGCCTGGATTGAAAGCGGAAAAAAGCGTCGGGCTTCCCTGCTACACCAGTATCAGCAAGAAGATCGCACAGTAGTGTCGTTCCGCTTCGAGGGGTCGCACAAATTATGTATGATTGAGAATGATTCACCGTGGTTTGATCTTACGCATAACGCTTGGCTAAATCGCCGAGCGGTAGCGAGGTCGATTTGAGGCACTGGTTATACATCTCATTTGACGATTTCTCTAATAAGTTCTTTTAGCTCTGCGTCCGAAAAACCGAAATATATTAGCAAACCAATAAGGAAAATAATTTCAGTAAATCTAAGTATTTTCCCAGCTAGGCTAGCTTCAAACGACTCGGCTTTAAATCCCGCTGTCTTAAGTATCCAAAACGGAATACGCAATAGCTTTTGAATAACTAAGTTTATCCAAAACAGTGGGTTAATGATTTGATAAAGCTCTTTTCGAATGCGTTCCTCTGATGCCCCAATCAGTTGATTAATAATGTCAACCTTTCTTTGCTGAGGCATTGGTTTGTGACCATCATCATTTAAAATCGCTTCGAAGAGATTCACAGGAATAATTGGGCCACCAATCGCAGGGGCTGGATATGAAGAAAAGCTTTGCGAAATATTATTTTCCGCACAAATTCGCTTTGCCCGTTGAATGCCTTTAGATATTTCTTCTCGCAAATTAGATTTTTCTTTAAGGTGCTCTTTCAAATCCTGCTTCTTCTCAATACGCCGAACATTCATTCTTTCGAGTTTGAAAAAACGGACAACGCTCGTTTGGAATCCCTTTATGAATTCGTGGTCTTGTTTAGTGCTGAAGTAGATCATAGGAGAGATGTATAACGTTTCGCATCAGCGACAAAGTGCACGCGTAGCGGGCACTTTGTCCGACTTTATGCGTTTGTTAGGAAGCACATCAGGATGCATTCGCTATTACCGTAAACATGCGATGAGGAACCTGAAGGATTTCTTCTGGGAAGTATTGAGCCAGGAGTTCCGC
>JAAGZM010000578.1 GCA_024206355.1 Gammaproteobacteria bacterium
CCTATGCTATAAAAAAAGTCATTGTTTTTGTTATTCCATTTGCCAAAATCTTTATCGACAACAAAAATATTATTAAATGCTTTTAGCTCATCTTGATTGCATGTTGATTTTTTATTTTCATTAAATACATCATTAAAAAATGAATTCATTTCACACTTATAATCAATGTTTGCATTATTAGTCATAATAGTAAATGCTATGTATTTTTTTCCCAGTTCATTACTGTATCTGAACACAAGAAAATTATCATTACCACCCATTGATCCGATAACAACATGATCACTTGGCACTTTAAACTTCATTCCTGAGTAAACTAACTCTACACTTGAATCAATAGATTGAGAAAAGACGGGATAAGAAAACAATATAAAAATTAAAATAGACAAAAGTTTTTTCATTTTTAAACCCCCATTGATGCCATCATGATTTTTGACTTATAATTTACTCCAACTTGACCTCTGCATGAGTTGTAAATTAAAGCATTACCAGACGATATTCTTTTTCCAATTTTGGCCAATTGGGTAATAACCCACTTAACACTTGCAGCTCCGTTAGGAGGTCGTGGAACAAAATCCATTGAATCTGAACAAATATGAGCTTTTTCCAAAGCTTCATAAACCACCAATGCTACTCTCTCATTAACTGATGAAGAAGTTGCAGTCCCTTTTCCCCAAAAATAATTTATAACAGCAGCAATATACTCTTTTTCATAAATTCCCATACAAATCTCCATAATTCCATTTATGATAATAATTTATATCTATTTTTTTTGATCGTACAGTTTCTAGCCAAAGATAACAACAATGCATAGAGGATATTTAACAATAATGTGAGCAAATGTAGGATTTTACTTGCCAACG
>JAAGZM010000068.1 GCA_024206355.1 Gammaproteobacteria bacterium
AAAAGCCTAAAATCTGGCATAGACTTTAAATAACTCAAAGAATAACAGCTTGACACTGTAAAACCTCCATTATGATAAAAGCTACTCCCCGAAGGTGAGTTGTCAAAAACCCTATATTTACCATCTGCAAAGAAATCACTTCCTATCATGTTTATAACTCCTATTTAATTAATAATTCATTTATGCGCGCTGGCTTTCCCAATCAAAAGCAATTACTTTGCCGCCGTCCTGCCTCAATCGGTCAATGCATCTATCGCCAATTATTTCTTTTACGCCTGCAACATCTAGGTTACTTATGATCACTGTTGGTAACTCTTCTTCGTATCTGCCGTTGATAACATCAAAAACAAACATTTTTTCAGTGTCACTATTAAACTGAACACCAACTTCATCAATGATCAACAAGTCGCAGCTAGAATACATTTTAAGAACACTTTCTTCACTCTCTTCTGAATCCTTACTCCATGTAGACTTGAGGCGACGAACCATGTCTATAAGGTTTACACGGCCGCAATCTTTACCAGAATCAGTTAATTCTATAACAGCAGCGTTTGCCAGATGTGTTTTACCTGTACCCACTCCGCCAACCATAAGCAAATTTGGCGCTATCTCTCCCTCTATAATACATCTGCATAGCTCTTTAGTTTTAAGTAGCGCATTTTGCTTGCTAGGCGTGTCTACGTTGAAATTATCAAAGCTGTTTTGCAAGTATCTTTTTCCAACTCCTCTGCCTTTTAGTTTTTCAGCTCTTGCCTCTCTTTGCTTTTCAGTTTTTATTTTTTCTCTTTTTGCTAGTATCTCTTGTTCTTTTTCAGCAACAAGTAAATCAAACTCTTTTATACATTCATTGCAAACAGCGTTAACCATAACCTTACCGTTCATCACTTCTGAAAATTTAGCTTTGAAATAACCATGTTTTTCACACTCAAACTCTCTAGGTATTTTCTTTGCCTCTTCTTTTGTGTGCAAAAGCCCCTTTATATGGTTTTTTGGTGCCAAGTGTGAAAGCTCGCTTCTTGCTTCTTGGTTTACTGTTTGCCCGTTTATATTTGTCATAAGTCACCTGATTTATAGTTTTGGTTAGCAATATTGTGTCTAGAATTAATTTGATTAGGTTTTAAGTTTGCGTACCATTGCGCCTTAAATCCTGTCCAGCTATTTTGTGCTGATACCTCCACCGCATCACCAACAGACAAACCAGATTTTTCTACCTCTCTAATTAATCCGTTAAAAGCTGTTTTTGTATTGCTGGCATTTTTCTTTTTTCGAACTATCAACCAATCATCTAGTACTTGCTTATCAACGCCAAGCAATAGCAACTCATTTTTAAAATCAAACTTTGGAGCTTTCGGCTCCTTATCTTTAATTACTTCACTCTTACTATCACTCTTATTCTTACTCTTACTAACACTATCTGCTACGTTTGCTACCTTTTGCTTGCTTTTGCTAGCATTTGCTACCTTTTGCTTACCTCCCTTAGAGCCAGCAGCGGCGCGCCTTTCACAAGTTTCCTTGTATTTTGCATCATCCCTTAGAAACTGATTTTTAAAAGGCAAAAACACTAGCTTTGTTATTTGATCAAGCTGTTCCTCTTGGTCAATTTGATATGCATAAATTGCTTTAAATAATTTACCCGCCTGTTCATCTGTTAAATCTGGCAGTATATCCAAGCTGTCTTTATGTAAAACAAATGACTTTCTTTTACCTATCATTTATAATTACCTTACTGATTGATTAAGCCGCTATGCCAAGCGGTTTTTTTATGTCTGTTATCTGCACTCTTTCTTATGCGCGTTCTCTACTAACTCAGCGATAATATCTTGCTTTGTTTTATTTAGTGAGTGGTTTTCTTTTCTCTTAGCTGATAACTCAGT
>JAAGZM010000579.1 GCA_024206355.1 Gammaproteobacteria bacterium
ACCCAGCACTGAATTGGGTTTGTAAGAAATATCTCACAAATGTGTAAGTGATTGAATCGATATTGATAGGACCTTTTCTTTTTATTTTTAAGCGGCCTTTTCTATCTCATTGTTTATTATCGTCTTTTAATAATTCAATATAAATTAATTCATATAATCGCTATTCAACCTATTGTTCAAAATTCTCAATCCTCTATTATTAATTCGTGCACAGGGATTGCGCACTAAACACCCCAAGGATGGTGGTGAGCACGGACGCTAAGCATTACTACTGAAACATGGATGTTCCAGAATGCGACCGGCTTTAAGGATGAAGCTAATGACACGGAAGTCTACAGGTTAAATCCTGAAACTAGAGGGCGGGTAAAACCGCCCTTTTTATTTGTACGTTAAATTTACACCAGTTACTTATTCTCACACGTAGGGATAGCAATCATTTTATGTTTATTTCGTGTATTGAATCTGGTGTAAATTGTGAGCACTTCTTTTTGTCTTTCATCTATATCTGTTTTATCGCCAGAGTATGCCATTGCCCACTCTAACTCTTCGTAAGTTGCACCAATTTGCTCTTCGTCAGTTCGATCATCATCCCATAGACCGTCTGTTGGTTTTGCTAAGATAATATCTTCTATGATATTGAGCTCTTTTGCTAATGCACGTACTTCGGTTTTTGTAAGATCAGCGATGGGTGATATATCAACGCCACCGTCTCCATACTTAGTAAAAAAACCTACACCAAAATCTTCAACTTTATTTCCTGTACCTACGACAATTCCACCAACATATGTGGCTATCTGGTATAAGGTAATCATACGTAATCGACTTTTACTATTCGCCCAGCCTAAATCATTATCATATTCGTTAAGATCCTCACGCAATGCTAAAAAGACATCTGTTAAGTCATGTTCATTTGAGGACACATTGCTGAATTTTTGCTTCAAATCTTCGATGTGTTTTCTTGCAATTAACAACTGCTCTTCTTTCTGTTGAAGTGGTAGCGTTACAACATAAGTATCAATACCGGTCATGGCACATAAAGTCGAAACAACACCTGAATCAACTCCGCCAGAAACCCCCACAACAAACTTGAAATTTCCAGTTTTACTGTAATCGATAAGCCAGTTTATAATATTATCTTTTAATGACATTCGTAGTCCTTGCTAAAACCAGTGTCAGGTACGGTACCTGACACCGATTTTTTTGCTAAGAGTCAGTGCCAGGCACTGTACCAGGCGCTGAATTGTTTTGAATATTAGTACTTGTAGCTATCTACTTTATATGGGCCGTCTACTGAGACGTTGATGTAAGCAGCTTGCTTTTCGGTTAGTCTTGTTAGTACGCCTCCGAAACCTTTTACCATGTGTGCTGCTACTTCTTCGTCTAGCTTTTTTGGTAGTACTTCTAAGGTAATTTCTGCATTATCTTGAGCAGCAAATTTTTGCTCGAATAAGTATATTTGCGCTAATACTTGGTTTGCAAAAGAGCCGTCCATGATACGTGATGGATGACCTGTTGCGTTACCTAGATTAACCAGACGACCTTCTGACAGTAGAATCAAATGATCGTTCGTTGCTTTGTCACGATAGACAACATGGACTTGAGGTTTGATTTCATCCCATTCCCAGTTTTTGCGCATGTAAGCTGTATCAATCTCATTGTCAAAATGGCCGATATTACAAACTACTGCTCCCGATTTTAGTGATTGTAAAATACCTGAATCACAAACATTGAAGTTACCGGTTGTTGTTACTAATAAGTCAGTATTTTGCAGTATTGCAGTATTCGTATCAGCTACGTTACCTGTATTAATTCCGTCATTGTATGGAGATACAACTTCAAAGCCATCCATACACGCCTGCATTGCACAAATTGGATCAACTTCTGCAACTCTTACAATCATGCCTTCTTGATTGAGTGATTGCGCTGAACCTTTGCCTACATCACCATAGCCAATGACTAAAGCTTTCTTGCCTGATAAAAGGTGATCTGTTCCACGCTTAATCGCATCATTTAAAGAATGCCTACATCCAAACTTATTATCATTTTTCGACTTAGTTATTGAGTCGTTAACGTTGATTGCTGGTACTTTTAAAGTTCCGTTATCAAGCATCTCTTGCAGACGGTGAACACCCGTTGTAGTTTCTTCTGTGATACCGTGAATGCTGCTTAGCATTTCAGGGAATTTTTCGTGCAGCATTAAGGTTAAATCGCCACCATCATCAAGCACCATATTGGCGTCCCATGGTTTACCATCTTTGGCAATTGACTGCTCTAGACACCATTCATATTCTTCTTCAGTCTCACCTTTCCAGGCGTAAACTGAAACACCTGAAGCGGCAATTGCAGCAGCTGCGTGATCTTGTGTAGAAAAAATATTACATGAAGTCCAACGAACTTCTGCACCTAACAAAGTCAACGTTTCAATCAATACACCGGTTTGTACCGTCATGTGAATACAACCAAGGATCTTAGCACCAGTCAGTGGCTTAGAATCTTTAAACTTTTCACGCATTGCCATTAAAGCTGGCATTTCTGATTCAGCAATTGACAGTTCTTTACGTCCGTAATCTGCCAAACTGATGTCGGCAACCTTATAATCAATAGTCATTTTTTAAACCTCAAGCTCTAATCTATTAAAGTGCTGCTGATAATGCATCAGCTTTATCTATTTTTTCCCAACTGAAACCTTCACGACCAAAGTGTCCGTAGGCTGCTGTTGCTCGATATATTGGACGTTTTAGGTCTAGCATATCGACGATTCCTTTTGGGCGAAGATCAAAATGTTCGCGTACCAAATCACAAATAACTTGATCGCTTATTTTGCCTGTACCAAAAGTATTAATTGAAATTGATGTAGGCTCAGCAACACCAATGGCATAAGACAGTTGAATTTCACAACGGTCAGCAAGACCTGCAGCTACAATGTTTTTTGCCACGTAACGTCCAGCATAAGCCGCTGAGCGATCTACCTTTGAAGGGTCTTTGCCAGAAAAAGCACCGCCACCATGGCGAGCCATTCCACCGTATGTATCTACGATAATTTTACGACCTGTTAACCCACAGTCTCCAACAGGACCACCAATCACGAAGTTACCAGTTGGATTAATATGATAAAGCGTATCGGCATGTAATAAATCAGCAGGTAGTACCGGTTTAATAATTTCTTCAAGTACAGCCTCACGTAAATCTGTTAGTGACACATCGGGATTATGCTGAGTAGAAAGTACCACCGCATCAATGGCTACTGGCTTTCCATTTTCATAACGCATCGTTACCTGACTTTTCGCATCAGGACGCAACCAGTTTAGAGTTTTGTTTTTACGTAATTTTGCTTGCTGCTCTACTAAACGGTGAGAAAACTGTATCGGTGCAGGCATTAAAACATCAGTCTCATTGGTTGCATAACCAAACATTAAACCCTGATCACCAGCACCCTGCTCTTTATCTTCACCTTCATCTACACCCATTGCGATATCTGAAGATTGTTTGCCAATTGCATTCAATACGGCACAACTTTTACCATCAAAACCAACATCAGATGAGTTGTAACCTATATCTAGGATCACATCTCTTATTAATTCTTCTAAGTCGACATACGTATTGGTTGTCATCTCACCTGCGACAATTGCCATGCCGGTTTTTACCATCGTTTCGACAGCAATCCTTGCATTGGGATCATCTTGAATGACAGCATCAACCACTGCATCAGAGATCTGATCAGCCATTTTATCTGGATGACCTTCCGAAACTGATTCTGATGTAAATACTGAATATTCTGACATACTAAATTCCTCTTTAAAGTCTTAACTAGAGGAGTCAGACTCAAATATTTTTGACTCTGACTCCTTAATAAACTGCCTGATTTGTACACGAAAACCATTTCTCTGAGCTAAATAGACGCTTTCACCTTCTGTAAATCCTGCATTTTTGGCCCAGTCACCTAACTCAACCGGATCAAATCCTAACCATAGATCACCACAGGATTCTTTTACCCATGGCTGATCGTGGAGACATAATTCTGTAATAAATAATTGTCCGTTTTCAGCAAGTATTTTGGCAATATCATAAAGCATCTCTGCCGGTGATGGTACATGGTGCAAAACCATATTTATTACCACACAATCAATATCAAAATTGATAAGCTCAGCTTCTTTTGTATCACCATTAATAAAGCTAATGTTAGTCAGCTTTTTAGAACTTGCAAGATCCTTTGCTATACTTAACATTTTTTCTGAATTATCGAGTGCGATAACCTTGCTAAACTGTTTTGACAATTCAATTAAAAACTCACCATTTCCAGGACCTACTTCCATCACTGTTTCTTCAAACTTGATATTGCTGGAGGCGATAAGTTCTATAGCATTCGGTGCATACAGTTCATAAGCGGCAACCTGCTCTTGGTGTTGTCTAAACTTTTCAGCATTATCTCTAAAAAATGACTGGGCATTGTCGGCGCGTTCTTTTTGAATTTTAGACAAACGTTGTTCAGTTTCAGGACTCAAAGGTTGTTGCTCTACAGCCATATATAGCTCTTTTTGCAACCCTGCAAATGCAGCTGATCTTAAGCCTCTAGCCGAATGTGAAAGTGCTCGACGATAGAAAATGCTATTTCCCTCTCGACGCCTTACAACTAAACCAGCATTGGCTAAAATTTTAAGGTGATGACTAATACCCGATTGTTTACAATCAAAGATCCTACATAATTCTAGGACACCGAATGAATCTCTGCTTAGAACACGCAAAATATCAAGCCTTAAGTCATCAGCAGTAGCCTTGCAAAAGGTCAAAAGTGGCGTATTAGTTTTAGCCGTTTCGAGTTCATGAACGGCTGCTTTAGTTACGTTAGTTACTTTAGTTGCTTGAAGAGGATTTAATTGTTGTTGAGTCTGTTTCATAGGACAGGGATATTAGCAGCTAACTCTTACTCATTCAATCTATATTGATATATATTGATATAGCTAAGCATTAGCTATAATTATTAGGATATAACTCACAAGCTTCCACGAATGGTTTTCGTGTTAATACATGCA
>JAAGZM010000580.1 GCA_024206355.1 Gammaproteobacteria bacterium
CTTTGCCAATACGGCTTTAGTATCTGTCATCTTAATTACCAATATTAGCCACCTACACCAAACGTCAATAGGCCTTAGATCATTACTTTATTTTCTAAAAACACGAATGTACCCGAGTACTCATATTAGTCAAGCTATTCATTAGTATAAATAGATTGAGCTCAATGAGTGAAGCCAACAAGTTCTAAATTGATAGGTAAATCCAATACAGTAATAATTCACAGCTATGCACTTACAACAAGCTTTCTTTACTCAAACTAAGCAAGAGACTTCAAGATATTATTATATAAATCAGTTAATGCTTAAATCGCCCTGTACACGACAATTTAGTAATCAAAAACAACCAAGGGGATGTCAGGGGGCGAAACATCTCTTGGTTTGAGCAAATTTACACATCGCCTTATCGTATGACGTTCAGTGAATGGCCCAGCATGATCTGTTGTAATAAATCTAACCCGTGTCTAAATAGGCTTTTCTCTAGACGCCCATGCTTTTTATATTTGAGACCATCACCTTGCTCACTTCGCCATTCTCCCGCTTTATGCGCCCAACAATAACTGAGCGCTAACACTGCGACCATTTTATTCACTCGCTCTAACCCTGTTAATCGCGTGTCCTCAAAATTAAAACCTCGTCCTTTCAAACACTCAAATAGTGTTTCAATTTCCCATCGTTTTGAATAAATATCAATGGGCTTTTCTTCTATATGACTTGTTGCCAGAAGCAATAATTCACCATCCGTTAGGCGAAGGCCTGATAAGTAAACTTGCTAGCCCCAAAGTAACCGTTGTTCTTGTAAAGTAACACGCTCGTTGGCTTTTAAATGATAAAATAAACCGTCAATATAAACGCTTAAACCTCGGCTATTGGTGGTACATTCATTCTTTTTAAGCCGTATATTAAACGGGATTTGTTGCTTATTAAGCCAAGAAAACCAGTCTTGACCAATAAATTCACGATCGGCAAGTAAGGCTTTTATTCGTTTGTTCCCATATAAAATTCATTTCGACTAACAAAATCACGCCACTGTAAAAACCGTCAAGGGCTTGCAACTGTCCTGCAATTTGGCTTTTGACAATCTCAAGTTCATTTAAATAATCAGCACTCAGTTGAGAAAACACCGCTGCTTGTTTTTCTTTGTACATCGCTTTAGAAAATAAAAAGATGGTGCATACAAAACAAAAAACAATGACTGCAGGTAAAACAACTTGATATTTGTATTCTAGTTGCTCTTTGCCTTCACCAAATAAAACAAGTAACACCGGAGCAAAGAAAATCACACCAATGGTATCCCCAACCCACCATGTAAGCCAAATAAATGACAACTCATTTAGCAGCAACGAACCTTGTATATAAACCCCCAAACAAGCAATACTGGCAGCGGTACAACAGGCAATAGGACCACCTAACACCATTAAACGCCCTAAATTTTTAAGACGGTTAAAACTAAGGCCAAACTTAGTAAAAAGAGCGGTAGAAACCAATATTTGTAAAACTGAGCCTCCACCTTTAATTAGATGACTGATAGCTTCTAGGTGAATAACAACAACAAAACTACCATAAGTATTAAAATAAGCTCCCAGCGTAGAACCAATAAATCTTCCAATTAAAGAAAATCGCCCTAGTTTAATATACAACGCCAATGCCAAACCTGATGCAGGCTAAATAGCACTGGCAAAGCTAGGAGAAATAGAACAAAAGGCTCCTAAGATAGCGGCACATAAATAGGCAAAGGTAGAAATTTAGATTACATTAAAAGGATTCGTTTTTTCGCAAAAAAAGCACAAAACAACCAAATAAGA
>JAAGZM010000011.1 GCA_024206355.1 Gammaproteobacteria bacterium
GTAGGTGAAGCTGGCTTCATGAGTGGCCCTAAGCGTCGCGAAATTGGTCACGGTCGTCTAGCACGTAGAGGTGTTGCTGCAGTTCTTCCTACGGTTGAAGAATTCCCATACACAGTTCGTGTTGTATCAGAAATTACTGAATCTAACGGTTCTAGCTCTATGGCTTCTGTTTGTGGAACTAGTCTATCTTTGATGGATGCAGGTGTTCCAATTAAAGCGCCTGTTGCTGGTATTGCGATGGGTCTTGTTAAAGAAGGCGATGACTACGTTGTATTATCTGATATCTTAGGTGATGAAGATCATCTTGGCGATATGGACTTTAAAGTAGCTGGTTCAGAAGCAGGTATTACTGCACTTCAGATGGATATCAAAATTGAAGGTATCACTCGTGAAATCATGGAAACAGCTTTACATCAAGCTCATGGCGGACGTCTACATATCCTTAGTGTGATGAATCAAGCAATTGAAGCTCCACGTGATGATATTTCTCCTTTTGCTCCTCGTATCACTACGATCAAAATCAAATCTGACAAAATCCGTGACGTTATTGGTAAAGGTGGTGCAACTATTCGTGCAATTACTGAAGAAACTGGCGCAACAATCGAAATTGAAGATGACGGAACTATCCGTATAGCAGCTTCAGACGGTGATGTAACTCAAGCAGCAATAAGCCGTATTGAAGACATTACTCGTGATGTAGAAGCTGGTCAAGTCTTTGAAGGTACTGTTGCACGTTTGGCTGATTTCGGTGCATTTGTTACAATTGCTCCAGGTAAGGATGGACTGGTACACATTTCACAGATTGCTAATGAGCGTGTGAATAAAGTAGCTGATTACTTGAAAGAAGGTCAGAAGGTTAATGTTAAAGTACTAGAAGTTGATCGCCAAGGTCGAATTCGCTTGAGTATGAAAGCATTACTTGAAGCTCCAGCTGAAACACCTGCTGATCCAGTGTCAGAGTAGTAGTTCGATGAACAGGATCTGCATGATTGCAGGTCCGATCATATCATTGAGCTATTCTCTTCAAGTAAGTTGGTATAATTAAGGACGGTAGAATGGATATCTACAGATCATACAAACATATCACAGTACTCTTTCTCATTTTAGTTTTATTTGTTTCTGGTTGTGCTTCCATTTCTGAATCGGATAACTTAGCTCTTAAAAATAAAAAATTATTTACCCCACAACAACTTCGTCAAGACTTACAGTTTTTAGAAAAATCATTACTACAAATTCATCCAGAACCTTTTGCACGTTTACCCATTGAGAAATATCAAACTCAGTACGATCAAGCCTATTCGGAGTTGTCAGGACCTATGCGACGACAAGACTTTTATCGAGTAGTTGCTCCTTTAGTTTCACAATTTTCAGATATTCATATGAGGTTACTTTTTCCACCAGAAGAATATCAGCAATATCTAGAGCAAAAGGGAAAATTTCCACTGGCTTTGCTTTATTCATCTGATGGATTAATTGTTGTTGCCGATCAACAAGATATTCCTATTATTCCAATTGGAGCTGAGATATTAACCATCAATGATATTGGTATTGAGGCAATATTAGAGAAGTTTGAACAGTACGTTCCCGTAGAAACAACAACAGGATTACAACGAATAATCCAAATGGAATTTCCTCGTTTGCTGTGGAGTATTTATGGTTTTGATAATCATTACCAAGTAAGTTATTTATGGCAAGGGAAGGTTATTCGCCAAGAAGTGAAAGGGGTTAAGCAAAATCTTACAGCATTGCATCAACAGTTAGTTACTTCTCACTATGGAGTGATACCTATTAATAAAATGACCTCTTTAATGTGGCTAAATGATTTTAATGAACAATATGATAAATTTGAAGACTTCCTACATGAACAATTTCAAATAATGAGAGAGCAGGATAAAGACAACCTTATCCTAGACTTACGTTACAATCAAGGTGGCATCACAGATAACCTTGCGTTGTTATTAAGTTATTTGAGCTCAGAGCCAGTTAGTTGGGCGACTAATGGAACTTTAAAGCTCAGCAAAGCATTTAGACAGCAGCACTCAGTATTACTTGAAAATGCAAAGTATGAAAAATATGGTAACTATTTGTATTGGTTACCTGTTGAATATTTGAATCTCTTGCAGTGGAAAATATTATTTGCCAGTGATGGCGAGTGGTTGGACACTGATATTAATCCGGTAATCAGTGATAAGGAAGAAATTTTCAAAGGGAAAATATTTGTTTTAAGTAATGGTTTTTGTTTATCGGCCTGTGCATCATTGACTGCCGTTTTGCAGGATAATAATTTAGCGACTATTATTGGAGAGTCACCTGGTAATTTAACTAAGGTTCAGTATGGGTATCCTGTCAGTGTTAAATTACCGAATACTGAATTTCAATTAACGATACCAGCAATAAAATTTGTGCGCGATGGTGACAAAGGTAATCTTTACAATAGAAGGCCAGATTATCCAATAGAACGCACGAAAAAGGATGTTATTTCAGGGAAAGATCCGATATTCAATTTAGCATTGGAATTATCAAGACCTTAATTAATAGTCTTTTGGAGTAATTTTTCTTAATAATTTTTTCCATAAACCTACCCAAATTGGAAGATAGCGTCTATTATAATAAGTATAAGAATGAATGGAACAAGCCTATGAAAATGCAAAATTGGATAAATGCACGAAGTGTTCAGCTACTAACAGATATTAATAACACCCCTTACACTGATGATTGTGAAGAAATAAAAATGCAGCTGATTTTAGGTGCGATGCGAGAATCTTCGATTGAATTATTTTATCGTGCAGCTGAAAACTCGCGTAAAGAAATTGAAAAAATCAACAAAAATGCAATGCAAGAGGCCATTCTTGAAGTCGAAACTAAAATAACTGAAAATTTTGAGACTATAAAAGCTGGTGTTGTGAAAGAAGAAGCAAAAGAAGAAAAACCAGAGCCTAAAATAAAGATTAGTAGTTCTCTTATTCGACGTGTAGATTTTTTCTAATTTACGATAAAAACTCACTTCGTGACTAGTTTTCACGAGCCCTGCAATGATAGAATCCCATCCCTGTATAAATAACCAGCAATAATGCGTTAGTTGGTATAATTATTGATTGAATATGAATAAAAAACTTTTTATAAAGACTTGGGGTTGTCAGATGAATGAATATGATTCATCTCGTATCGCTGATCTTCTTGGTAAAACACATTCATTTGAGCAGTGTAGTGCGCCAGAAGAAGCTGATGTTTTATTATTAAATACCTGTTCCATACGTGAAAAAGCACAAGAAAAAGTATTTTCATTACTGGGTAAATGGCGAAAATTAAAAGAAGAACGCCCTGAAATATTAATTGGCATAGGTGGCTGTGTGGCAAGCCAAGAAGGCAAGTCTATTAGAAAGCGAGCTCACTATGTTGATATCATTTTTGGTCCACAAACACTTCACCGTTTACCAGAAATGATCAATGAAGCAGGAATAAGCAACAAACTTGTTATAGATGTGTCATTCCCAGAAATCGAAAAGTTTGATCGATTACCAGAACCTACAGCAGATGGCCCATCAGCTTTTGTTTCAATTACGGAAGGTTGCAGCAAATACTGTACTTTTTGTGTTGTCCCATACACTCGTGGCGAAGAGGTAAGTCGTCCATCTGATGATATTATTGCCGAAGTTGCCGAATTGGCGAGCCAAGGTGTTCGCGAGGTTAATTTATTAGGTCAGAATGTTAATGCTTATTCTGGCGAGACTCACAATGGAACTTTAATGGATCTTGCTGAGCTGATCACATTGGTGGCAACCATTGACGGTATTGATCGTATTCGTTTTACAACATCTCATCCATTAGAGTTTTCAGACAATTTGATTGATGTTTATGCCGATGTACCAGAACTTGTAAGCCACCTACATTTGCCTATTCAAAGTGGCTCTGATCGTGTCCTTGCTATGATGAAGCGCGGTCATACTGTCCTAGAATATAAATCTAAAATTCGTAGACTAAAGAAAATACGTCCTGATCTTTATCTGTCATCTGATTTTATTATTGGATTCCCAGGAGAGACAAAGGCTGATTTTGAAGCAACGATGAACTTAATCCAAGAACTCAGTTTTGATATAAGTTTTAGTTTTGTTTATAGCCAAAGACCAGGCACTCCTGCTGCTGATATGGTTGATAATATTTCTCTGGATATAAAAAAACAACGACTTAAGATATTACAAGATAGGCTATTTCAACAGTCTCATGCAATATCTCGACGAATGGTTGGCACGAAGCAGAAGCTATTGGTTGAACGTCCATCAAGACGTGATCCATCAGAGCTTGCAGGTCGAACAGAAAATAATCGGGTCGTTAACTTTAAAGGCGATCATAATTTGATAGGGCAATTTGTTGATGTTTTGATTACCGAAGCCCAACCAAATTCTTTGCGTGGTGAACTTTGAGTACATTAAAAACAACAGAGTTTGAGTTTTTGCCACTCGATAACGAACGTTTGCTACTAGTCTGTGGTGAGTGTAATGAAAATCTACGCCTTATTGAAAGACGACTTGGAGTAGAGGTCACTAATCGTGGTACTAAGTTTCAAATCATTGGTAGTAAGCGCCTGAGCAAAGCTGCCAGTAGTATTTTGAATAGTTTGTATCAAGAAAGTGCGACAAATAAACGTTTATCTACATCGGATGTTCATATGCAAATCCAAGTTGGACTTGCTAGTTCAAATGATAATAATGATGTAGATGAAAAAATTTGCATAACAACAAAGCGGGGTTTAATACGACCAAAAGGTAAAAACCAAGCTCAATATATTTCACAAATCCTCAGCCATGATGTTAATTTTGGTATTGGTCCGGCAGGAACAGGTAAAACCTATCTAGCCGTTGCAGCTGCAGTTGATGCTTTAGAAAAACAAGAAGTACGAAGAATCATTTTGACCCGACCAGCAGTAGAAGCCGGAGAACGATTAGGATTTTTGCCGGGTGATTTAGCATCAAAAATCGATCCATATCTTCGACCACTTTACGATGCATTGTACGAAATGCTAGGTTTTGAAACAGTGGCAAAGTTTGTCGAACGAAATGTTATTGAGGTTGCTCCTTTGGCCTATATGCGTGGTAGAACCTTAAACGAATCATTTATCATATTAGATGAAAGTCAAAATACTACCTGTGAACAAATGAAAATGTTTCTTACACGTATTGGTTTTCGATCAAAAACAGTCATAACTGGAGATATTACCCAAATTGATTTACCGGGGAATACGCGTTCTGGTCTAAGACATGCTGTTGAGGTATTGCCAGATATCGACGATATTAGTTTTACCTTCTTCCGCTCAAAAGATGTTGTACGTCATCAAGTTGTACAGCGAATTGTTGAAGCTTATGAACGTCATGAGGTAGAAAATGGAAGCAATCGTTGATCTTCAAATGATCGTTGAAGATAGTCAGTGCCCGGATCAGAATCAGTGTGAAAACATTGTTTTAGAGACATTGAAAATAGCCGATGTCTCTGAAACCAAAGAGTGTACGATTCGTGTAGTCGATAGAACTGAAAGTGCAGAGTTGAATGAACAATATAGAGAAAAGCAAGGTGCAACAAATGTTCTATCATTTCCGTTTGATGCGCCCATAGAGATAGATATAGATTTGTTAGGTGATCTAGTTATTTGTGCACCTTTGGTTAGTGAAGAAGCAAAACAGCAAAGCAAAACGATTGAGATGCATTGGAACCATTTGATTGTGCATGGATGTCTACATTTATTAGGTTACGATCATATCAAAGATGAAGATGCTGATAAGATGGAAAGCTTTGAGCGTCAAGTAATGAACAAATTAGGCTACCCTGATCCATACAAGATGATCGATGCTAGCTAATTATGTATAATAGATCGTCTATGTTGAACAGGACAACCAGTAATTTATGAACGAAGACAATAGCAAACCTCCCTCTCCATCCTGGTTAGAGAGAATTACGCAACTTTTACAATCCGAGCCAAAGGACCTTGAAGAACTACTCAGTGTATTCCGAGTAGCATCTGAAAACACCATTATCAATGAAGAATCGCTAGCGATGCTCGAGGGTGTTATTCAACTATCAGAAATGCAAGCTCGTGACATTATGGTGCCGCGCTCACAAATGGTAGTGATTGAAAAAGGTGAGGACTTAAAGGGTATCCTTGAGATTGTGACCGAATCAGCACATTCTCGATTTCCAGTCATTGGTGAAGATCGTGATGATGTGGTCGGCATGCTGCTTGCTAAAGATTTATTGAATTACTTTAACCATGGCAGTTTTGAAACGGTAAATGCAGAGCACATGATGAAAAATCTTCGTCAAGCTGTTGTGGTTCCAGAATCAAAACGCCTCGATGCATTACTCAAAGAGTTTAGAGTCAATCGAAACCACATGGCGATTGTTGTTGATGAGTATGGTGGTGTATCCGGGCTTGTAACAATTGAAGATGTGCTTGAAGAAATTGTTGGTGAAATTGAAGATGAGACAGATGTTGATGATGGCATAGATATGATCGTTGAAGTTAAAACTGACAAATGGCTAGTACAAGCTCAGATGGATATAGAAGATTTTAATGAGCATTTCAAAGTATCTTTTGAAGATGATGAATACGATACCGTTAGCGGTTTATTGCTACAGGCATTTGGTCACTTACCTGAAAAAGGTGAAACGGTAACCATCGAACAATTTCAATTTGAAATCGTTGAAGCGGATAATCGACGAATCATTAGTGCGAATATGCAACGTAGTAAAGTTTTGGCTGACTAATGTTTAGTTGGCAGCAGTGGCGAAGCAGACTACTGATGCTTGTTGCTGGTGCATCAATGGTGGGGGCTTTCGCTCCTTTTAGTTATTGGCTACTTATATTTCCTGGATTAATCTGGTTCATTCTGCCACTACAATCGTTATCGGCTAAGCGGGCTTTTTATCGAGGGCTTTGGTTTTACATCGGTTTTTATGGAGCAGGTCTTTCCTGGATTCATGTCAGTATTCATCGTTTTGGTCAGGCGCCATTATTTTTAAGTGTGACGTTAACTCTCTTGCTTATTGTCTTACTTAGCCTATTTTCATCGCTTTCCTTTGCACTATTGAACCGTTACTTTAGAAAATTAGATACTAAACACTATTTTCTAGCCGCATTACCATTTTGTTGGTTAGTTTTTGAGTGGTTGCGTAGCTGGTTTTTAACTGGTTTTCCTTGGTTAGATCTTGGACAAAGCCAAGTCGATGGACCTTTATCTGTATTGGCGCCATTATTAGGTAGTTCGGCAATCACTTTATTCATTGTTATGATTGTAGGTTTAATCGCTTATAGTATTCGGACTGGACTCTATAGCCTGAAGTTTGCTGCCTTTTCATGGATTGTATTGGTGGTATCAATTGTTGTTTTACACCAAATACAATGGGGAAAAATAACCGATAAACAACTAGCCGTCAGTTTGATACAACCCAATATCCCTCAAGAAAAAAAATGGTTACCAGAACAGCGAAAAGAGACATTCAATTATTTTTCAAGAAAGACGGCACAATTAGAATCACAATTAGTTATTTGGCCTGAAGCAGCCATTCCAGCGCTTGCTGATCGGGTTGTTAGTTATTTACAAATGATTGCCGAACATGCGAGAAAAAAGTCACAAACAGTACTAACTGGTATTCCTGTGAGCGAAGATGGCAAAATATATAATGCTGCGATCTTAATGGGAGAAGGTACAGGGAAATACTTTAAACAACATTTGGTTCCTTTTGGTGAATATGTCCCATTGGAATCTTGGTTGAGAGGCTTGATTAAAGTTTTTGATTTACCCATGTCATCATTTAGTAGTGGTAGTGATCAGCAACCCACTTTACAGGTTGCAGGTTGGAATATTGCAATAGCGCTGTGCTATGAAATTATATTTCAGGATGTGATTAATAATCAGATCACTAATGCCGATATCATTGTGACTTTAAGTAATGATGCATGGTTTGGTGATTCAATTGGTCCCTATCAACATTTAGAAATTGCTCGTATGCGGGCTTTAGAGAATGGCATTCCCGTTATTAGAGCTACCAATGATGGAATTTCTGCTTTCATTGATCACCAAGGGAAGATAACAAGCAAACTTGGTAAATTTAAGGAAGGAACTTTAACTGCAACAGTAACTGCTGTTTCAGGAGAGACATTGTATAGAAAGCTAGGTCCTCTGAGGTCATTTGCTATCATATTATTAATTCCTGTCATTATGTTGTTCTTAGCATTCTATTCAGCTCGCCGTAAAAATAATAATGCCTAAGGCAATTAAACAGGCATAGATCATTGATCCGTCTTGGGTGGGAGATATGATAATGTCACAGTTATTATTTATTACATTAAAGCAACAGAATCTGCGGCATTAGCTATGCAAACTCATCAGTTTGATAAATCTAATGGATCTTTATTGGTACTTTGTTCAGGAGGATCATCTACCTTGATATTAATCATCATTCCCTAAAGTCTAGCTCTTTATTTTAATGTAACGAACCACCTCAGCATTCAGCGGTATATACCTAAATAACTTTACAATTTGCTTCTCACTGTCTTTGTCTTTTTGCCATTCTCTTGTATATTGTCTTGCTGGAGAGCGCTGAAAGAAACTTTTCCGATAGATAAATTTAAAGTATTCACCATTGGGTAATTGTATTAATTTTGGACGTTCTTTTGAACCGTTTAATAGCTTAGATTCTTTCATGGTTTTTTCATATTGCAATTCACGCAGTGTTTGAATTTTATAGAGTGACTTAGGATCATAGAGATTTGGCATACCGGGTGGGCGGGTTTTAAATCGCCGATGTAACCAGAGATAATCGGCTGGGTGTTGTTGTAGAAATTCCTCTAGGAAATTATTGATAACACAAGCATCTGTGTAGTCATCTTTGCTCGTAAAACCTTCAAGAGCAGGATGAAGTTGAATAATAAGTTTTCCTGTTTGAGGATGACGATAATGTGTCATAGGAATGACGGGAACATCAGTCATTTTGACAAAACGACTAGTTGCAGTAATTGTTGCTGTTGGAATATTAAAAAATGGAGCGAACAAAGAATGCGTTGCACCGTAGTCTTGATCTGCAGCATACCAGACAGATTTTCCAGACTTTAAGCTTCGCAACATGTTACGAACATCATCTCGCTCAATGACATCAGTAACATTATTGAGACGACCTTCACACATTGCTTTCTCAAAATGTGGATTTCGATGTTGACGATACATGGCGGCAATAGGAATATGAAGAGCAAGGGCATTACCACCTAGTTCGAGAGACGTTAGATGAAAACCTAGAACAATTGCACCTTTACCTGAATCTTGGAAAGCTCTAAGATGTTCAATACCTTTGACTTCACTGATGGCTTTAATACGCGTACTATTTGCAGTCCAGCTGAAGGCAGCTTCCATGAGGCCTATACCGGTAGATTTAAAGTTCTCAATGAGTAGTTTTTTTCGCTCGCGACTGTCAAGGTTAGGGAAACATAATTGAAAATTTTGAGTTGCAATTCTACGTCTATTTCTGGCTAGAAATAGCATTAGTATTCCCAGGCCTTTACCAATAAATACTTGAGTAGGGTAGGGTAATACACCAATTAATCCAATAAGTTGAATACCTAGTTTTACAGGTATGTCACGGATAAACATGGTAGTTTTAGCTTTAGTTAGTTGCACCAGCAGATAAACCCAATAATTAAATATTAACGAATCTGAATGCATTGTAACTGATTATCTGGGCAAGTCGATAAAAATCAACTCACCCCATTGCTTCACGCCTCGGTGCATCAGTTAATTTAATCGGTTTAACAGGAGATGATGAGGCAGTTGATGTTTTGGAAACTAGACTTAGTACTGTCTATCATTTCAAAAACCAGATAAAAGA
>JAAGZM010000012.1 GCA_024206355.1 Gammaproteobacteria bacterium
GATGATAAGCCCATATAAATGGCAACTGTCTGCTTAGGTTGTACAAGTGTCTCCCAGTTGAGATTAGGTTTACCATCTTTAACGTGACCGGTTACAAATGTACAAGATTGTGCGTGATCACGATGAGTTAGTGGAATACCAGAATAAGATGAACAACCGTGCGCCGCAGTTATTCCAGGTACTACCTGAAAAGCAATCGCCTGCTCAGTGAGGGCCTCAATTTCTTCTCCACCTCTACCAAAGGTAAACGGATCACCAGCCTTTAATCGAAGTACTCTTTTTCCTTCTTTAGCAAGTCGAATTAGTAACTCTGAAATACCTTCTTGGGGTAATGCATGATCATCTTTCTTTTTACCAACATAAATTCGCTCAGCATCACGACGAACCATATCTAATATTCCATCGCCAAGGAGCGCATCATAAAGCACAACATCGGCTTGTTGCATTAACCTTAAAGCTCTAAATGTTAATAAGTCTGGATCACCGGGACCCGCACCTACTAAATAGACCTCACCTTTGGTCAGTGTTTCATCTGCTTGGCTGGTCTCATCTAGCATTCTATCGGCAAGTGTTGTTGCTTCAGTATGTTTGCCAGCTAGAATATGCTCAGCTATCGGTCCATTAGTCATTACTTCCCAGAAACGTAAGCGTCTCTTACCATCTGTGACAGCTACTTTTACTCTATCGCGATAACTTCCTGCAAATTCAGCAAGTCGCCCATAGGCGGCAGGAATAGCCGTTTCTATCCGAGAACGTAGTAGTCGTGCTAACAAAGGTGTTGTACCGCTAGAAGAAACAGCAATTATAATAGGAGAGCGATCAACGGTAGCTGGCATTATGAAATCACACAAAGGTGGGTTATCAACAATATTCACTGGTACACTGGCGACTTTTGCTAATTCACTTAGCGCAATATTCTCGTCAGCATTTTTAGCGGCGCCGATTGCAGCAATACAACCTTTTAAATTCTCAACGGTTACAGGATCAGTACAATGTTCTATCTTGTTAGCAGTCTTTAAGACATGAAGCTCTGCACCAAGCTCAGATGCATAAACGGTGATATCACATTTAGAACGCATTAGGATATCAACCTTGCGAGCGGCAGCAACACCGCCACCAACAACAGCTATTCGTTGATCCTTACTTTTAAGAAAAATTGGAAGAAATTCCATTATTCACTTTCTCCAGCTGACCAGTTCGATGTGACCTCGGCTATTTGAGAAGCAGAATTGTTATCTAAATCAATGATGGTAAAGCGGTTACCTTCACGTATTCTCATACGTAAGATACTCGTGCCATTTTCATAGACAACCTCTTGGAATACAATTTTTTTGCCATAGGGTGCTTCAATCGCTTTAAGCTCCTTAATTTTTTCTTCTATTATTGTCATTCTTTTAACTCTTGTTGTTTATTCATTAGCTATATCCAATCACCACTATGATGGTGGTTGCATAAATGCACCTTCTAACTGCCATTGCCAATCTTTAGGTGTGTCACGATAATCAGGCTTTACATCAAAGTTTAACAAAACAACTTCGCCTGTCGCATATTCAGCAATAATCTTTTTAAGGGCTGCAAAAGAATTAACAGCTGGATTTTGAATAATGATAGCGCTTAGGTCTAACGGTTCTTCGATCATTTTTTTATTCCTATTCAGTTTGTTTCAGTAATTAACTATCAATGAAGCCAGTTTCATGCACTGCCATATTGCATTTAGAGCATAATTGGATAATTTGTTCGCGCTCTGTACCAGTAATTTCTATTTTTACAGGATACCTCGATAACTTTTTATTTCTTCAAGCACTGTAAGCAGCATCATTATTAAATTGAAATGATTTAGGTTTGAAGATGTTATGTCTGTCTTGAAAGTATTGGTTTTACTTGTCATAGGTCACAACTGATTCTTATAAATAGTAATTATAATTCATAATTCTTGCAAACTATCCTATATTAAAAATTTATGGTAGTTTAATTATGTGTTTACAAATCATTTACAAATCTTATATTATTATATTAGAATAAACAAATATATAGTATATGCAAACGAGAATTTCCAACAGTGAACCAGGAGATATTATGGCTAAGCAGCCTCATGATACACCACATCTAGATCGGCTTGAAGATGGGCCATGGCCCAGTTTTGTAACAGGTCTTAAGACATTAGCAAATGATGAAGCTAAACCTTATGCAGATATGATGAAAGATCTGATGGGGCAATTGGAGCACTCTTACGAGAATCGGCTAGGTTATTGGAAAGGTGGAACTGTCAGTGTATTTGGTTATGGTGGTGGTGTAATACCTCGCTTCTCCGAAGTTGCTGAACAATACCCAGAGTCTTCTGAATTCCACACACTGCGCATTATGCCCCCTCCCGGTATGCATTATACTACTGACCTATTAAGAAGCCTTTGTGATACTTGGGAAAAATATGGTTCAGGTTTAATTGCACTTCACGGTCAGTCAGGCGACATTATGATGCAAGGTTGTACTACAAATAATGTACAGCCAGCATTTGATGAACTAAATGAAATGGGCTTTGATATGGGTGGTGCAGGCCCTGCACTAAGAACATCCATGAGTTGTGTAGGTCAAGCACGTTGTGAGCAGTCTTGCTACGATGAGCAAAGAGCACACAGAACTATCATCAATAATCTCTTAGATGAAATGCATCGGCCAGCATTACCTTACAAAATGAAGTTTAAGTTTTCTGGTTGTCCTAATGATTGTGTTAATGCAATCCATCGTTCAGATTTTGCTGTTATCGGAACATGGCGTGATGACATTGAAGTTAATCAAAACGAAGTAAAGAAACACGTAGCGAAAGTTGGTCGTAAGCAGATGATTGATACAGTTATCTCTCACTGCCCTACTCGTGCATTAAGTCTTAATGATGACGACACACTTGATATTGATAATTCTAGCTGTGTACGTTGTATGCATTGTATCAATGTAATGACAAAAGCACTTTCACCTGGAAAAGAGCGTGGAGCTACTATCTTAATCGGTGGCAAACGTTCACTAAAAACCGGTGACTCAATGGGTACTGTGATCTTCCCATTTATTAAATTAGAAACTGATGAAGACTATGAAAATTTTGCAGAACTTACTGAAAACGTAGTTGATTTCTTTGCAGATAATGCTCTTGAGCATGAAAGAATTGGTGAAACAATTGATCGTATCGGCTTGACCAACTTCCTCGAAGCGATGGATATTGAAGTTGATCCTAATATGATCAATCATCCTCGTACTAGCTCATATGTTAGGACTGATGACTGGGATGAAGAAGCTAAAAAGTGGTTTGCCAGAGACGGCAAACAAACTACTTTCAACGATGCTAACTAATCGAATTGTGATAACCAACAGGTCAATAAAAAGAATTCTGGAGAAAGTTTTATGAGCGAAAAAGCACCTATGCCACGTAGACCCGAAGAACATGGTGTAATGGACCCAAAGCCTTATATGCATCCTTTAATGGTGAAAAATTTTGGTAACTGGGATTGGCATGACAGGTTACGTCCAGGCGTACTTCATCATGTATCAAAGTCAGGTGAAGAAATTTGGACAGTTCGAGCAGGAACTCAACGTCAAATGGACGTAGGAACAATTCGAAAGCTTTGTGATATTGGCGATACCTTTGCAGAAGGTCATGTTCGATTCACGACTCGTAGTAATATTGAATATATGGTATCGAGTGAGTTAAAAGTAGGTCCTTTAGTAGATGCTCTTGAAGATTCAGGATTTCCGGTCGGAGGTACAGGTAATTCAGTATCAATGATTTCTCACACTCAAGGTTGGTTACATTGTGATATTCCAGGTACTGATGCTTCAGGTGTTGTGAAATCACTGATGGATGAACTTCATCATGAATTTACCCATGAAGAAATGCCAAACCGTGTACGTATGACGACTTCTTGTTGTCAGATTAACTGTGGTGGACAAGGTGATATTGCTATTAACGTACAATATACCAAACCTCCGAAAATTGATCATGACCTAGTAGCGAATGTATGTGAGCGACCTTCTGTTGTAGCTCGTTGTCCAGTAGC
>JAAGZM010000581.1 GCA_024206355.1 Gammaproteobacteria bacterium
CTTAACAATATTTCTATCCAACATCTACAACTCAAGAACGAAGGGATGAATCTTAATATTGAAGATATGGTAATAAATTATCAACTGAGTAATATTTCATCTGATAATAACTTTATTTCTAAAATAGTGATTAACGCTGTAAAGGTACAACAGGAAGTTAATCAAAATGTTACTTCTAGTAAAATACTGACATTACCTGAAATTAATACAGATAATATAAGTATACTTAAAAAACTAAAAAACTTAAGTATCAGGCGGTTAGATATTTATCATAATAACAACATGATAAATATAATTGATGCAGATATTATAAATTTGAGTACTAATGTTTTTTCAGTTGCATTTACTACAGATGATTTATTGGATGAAATGCCTAATTCTGTACGTTTTATTTCTACCGTAAAATTTAATCAAAATGAAATAACAGTTTTTATTGAGCAAGGTAAAAGCCATTTATTACAATCTGTTTATATTATTGATGATAAACAAATTAAATTAACGGCTGACATAAATCTTGAAAATATAAATGCTTTACTTGTGAATAATTTTATTAGTACTACTTTTGAGCCAAAAGGAAAGTTATCTTTTGAACTTGTTCAAGATACGAGAAGTAGTGATATAGACATTTCATTGCATATTCAGGGACAGACTAAAAATGAAATTGAGTATTTACTTGCTGATGACTCAATGTTCACA
Source organism: Gammaproteobacteria bacterium (assembly GCA_024206355.1). Classification (GTDB taxonomy): domain Bacteria; phylum Pseudomonadota; class Gammaproteobacteria; order Enterobacterales. Next base: position 697 of record JAAGZM010000581.1, read on the forward strand.
TCTGCTATAGAGTTTGACATTAATTCAAAAATAAACCTATTGAATACAACACAACAGGTATTGATTAACGATATTCAATTTGATTTATTTGCTTCAAAACTAAACTTAACTGATCGTGAGAAACTTTACTCAGTGACTGCTGAGAATTATATAATAACCGGAGTGGTCGATAATTTTCAGTCCTCACTTAATAATATTCAAGGTAGTCCATTGAAAATATCTGGTCAATTTTCTACTCCTAAATTACAAATTAGCCAGCAAAAACTGGCTATTGATGTTGATACCAAAGCTAAAGGAACATTTGAGCTGCTGAAAGAGCATACCATAACTTCCGAAGGTGAATTAACCCTATCTGAGATGACAGTCAGTCATCCAAGCTCTTTACTGAATAGTCATTTATCGGTTAAGTGGGAAGGAATAAACGCATCACTCACTCAAGGAATAGTCTCGCTGCAGCTTGATAGTGATAGTGGGCATGTATTTGATGTGAACTATGATAAGTTAACTTTAAAAAATGATATTAACTTACTAGGTGAGAAGTTAACTGGAGAAGGTCAGTTATTGGTTAATGAGGAAATTTTAACTCCTTACTCATTTGACTACAGCAAAGAGACGAATGAATTGTCCATGAAACTCAATAAAACACAACTAACTAGTCATCTATTAAATGATTATCTTGATGTGATCGGAAAAGAAAAAAATATTTCTCTTAACATAGAAAAAGGTGAGGTTTCACACATTGGAGAGTTCTCAATTTCAGACAAGTTTCAAGCTGATAGTGAACTTGAAATTAAAGATATGTTATTTCAGTTTGGAGAGAACATAGTTGAAGGGTTAAATTTGTATCAAAAGTTAATCTCAACCGATCCTCTATTTATGCATGCCTTATTCGATATAGATCGTATAAGTTTTTCAAGTGGTTTAGAGATAAATAATATCAAGGGGATATTAGAAACACGAGCAGATAATACTATTGATATAAATGACGTTGTTGGAGAGCTTTGGGATGGAAAGCTGAGTGTCGAAAAAATAAAATTACAAGACAGTAATTTCGAACAAACATCTGTTCTATTCAGTGATATATCACTAACTGAGTTGGTATTTTTTATCGACATACCAGGCTTATACGGTGACGGCAAAATAGAACTTAATTTACCTTTAACACTGAATAATGGAGTGATATCAGTTCATGAAGGGACGTTTAAAACCACTGAGGGTGGAGTCATCAAATATTCCAGCGGCCAAACAGAATTGAAAAATGATGAAAATATTGCTTTAAAAGCACTGGAAAACTTTCACTATAAGGAATTAAATGGAACTTTGTCCTATAATAAGGATGGCCTATATCATATAAAGTTGCATCTATTAGGTGAAAATCCTGACCTTTATGATGGATATCCAATAGATTTTATATTAAATTTAAACGGTGAATTATCGGGTGTTTTTCGTTCATTATTTCTAACGGGGAATTTTGATGAGGCGGTGATGGAGCAAGTAAGAACAACGCAATCTGAACAATAATTGGTATTGATGTATACTGTTCAGATTAGGTTCAGTTAGTTTCAAGTATTATGGTAGTTTAACCAAGAGATAGGAAAATAAGGGAATCATTATGAAAAAAATAATAGCTCTTACAATAGGTTTAGTATTGCTTTCAGGCTGTAATCCGACTGTAAGAATAGAAACTCCTTCTGAGCCAATAAGAATAGAGGCGAATATTACGATTAAACATGAAATTAGGATCGTAGTTGAAAAAGAAGTTGAAGAGATGTTCGAAGATGATGAAGGTTTATTTTAAGATTGGAGTAATATGATGAAAATGCTAACGAAAATATTTTTTATAATGACAATTCTATTTACCGGACAGCTCATGGCTGCTGATCTAAAATCGGCAAAAAATGCTGGATTAATAGGCGAACAAGCTAATGGGTATATCGGGTTTGTTACAACTGTACCTGCAGACGTAAAAGCACTGGTTAAAGACGTCAATGCAAAACGTAAAGCACGATATAAAAAGATTGCTAAAAGTAAGCAAATCGCTTTATCAGATGTTGCTAAAATTGGTGGTAAAAAAGCCATTGATAAAACAAA
>JAAGZM010000582.1 GCA_024206355.1 Gammaproteobacteria bacterium
CCATCGAGATATAGAAGATTTACTCTCTGAACGTGGAATAATGGTTAGCTACGAAACTATCCGGTTATGGTGCAATAAGTTCGGCTCAGAATATGCTAAAAGATTGAAACGAAAGCGGCAGGGATTCGGTGATACTTTCTTCATTGATGAAGTATTCATAAAGATTAATGGTGTTCAACATTATCTGTGGCGAGCTGTCGATCAAGAAAGCTTGCCCCATGAGCGAAGCGAGTGTACTGGGTATGGTGACGTGGTTGATGTTTATCTTCAGAAGCGCCGTGACAGTCAAGCAGCTAAACGATTTTTCAAGAGGTTGATTACCAGCAATCGAGGCAACCCCAGAAAGATTGTTACTGATAAACTAGGAAGTTATCGAGTTGCCCGCAGGGAATTAATACTGGATACGATCCACGATACGTCCCAATACGCGAATAATAAAGCTGAACTATCTCACCAACCAACGCGAGTAAGAGAACGAGGGATGCGTAAGTATAAATCAGTGATTCAAGCTTTGATAGATCAACAGCTTTAGGCATTTTGAGTTCAGTTATTTCCAATCGTTATTTAAAGGTGCATAATCTTGCGTAACATATTGAATATACAATATATGCCCATTCTACTTCAAGATGCATCTTGAACTAGAATCCTCAGTTGACCGGCTCAAAATTATAATTATGTACTTCAAAACAACAACTTTCAGAAGGATTAGTATTCATCCATTGAGTGAGTTTACCTAAGTCTAAAAAACACATACTCAAACGCGTCCAACTGAGGTTGAAGTAGAATGGGCATATAAAGTAGATTTACAGTAAATAATTTTTATCAATATACTTATAAAGTTAAGATTAGATTTTTACTCCTAAACCTAAACAGTGTTAAAATAACTTCAGTGAAACAATATCAAGGAACAGAAATGAAAAAAGTCGAAGCGATTATTAAACCCTTTAAGCTTGATGATGTGAGGGAAGCGCTTTCCGAGATAGGTATCAATGGCATGACTGTCATTGAGGTGAAAGGTTTTGGACGTCAAAAAGGTCATACAGAACTTTACCGTGGTGCTGAGTATATGGTGGATTTTCTGCCAAAGGTATTGGTTGAGCTGGTAGTCGAAGATAGCTTAGTAGATAGGTGTATCGAAATAATTATAGAAACTGCGAGAACCGGAAAAATTGGTGATGGTAAAATATTTGTTTCAGATATTCAGAGAGTTATTCGAATTCGAACCGGGGAAGAGGACGAACAAGCTATTTAAAACTGTTAATTGGGGTCAGAGTCAATTGACCCCGCATTAAGTTGGTATTACTAAACAAGGTGGAACCAATTGACTCTGACCACTGTTTGTTACCGATAATATTAGCTTTTGTAATCAGGATAGTTGTGTTGTAGTACTTTCTTCGCTTTATCTGCAAGCTCTTCTAACTCAAGTATTTCGTAAGCTGTGACCATGATATCAAGAGCCTTTGCCACTGATGGTGTTCTGGGATAATGTTCTACGACATATTTTGCGCGATTTGCTGCTGCTAGATAGGCTTCTCTAGTCATGTAGTATTGAGAAACATGAATTTCATACTCCGCTAAGCGGTTACGTAGAAATATCATACGTTGTCTTGCATCAGGAATATAGTGACTATCTGGGTAACGTCGTACTAATTCAGAAAAGTCTTCAAATGCTTGACGTGCACTAGAAGCATCACGTTGAGATAGTTTTGCAGAAAATATTTCTGAGAAGAAACCAACTTCGCTATTGAAGTTAACTAACCCTTTCATATAGTAAGCATAATCTACGTTTGGATGACGAGGATTTTGACGAATAAAGCGATCCGCCGTTGATAGAGCAGAAGCTGTATCTCCACGTTTATGATAGGCATATATCAAGTCTAATTGTGATTGATGAGAGTAGGCACCAAAAGGATATCTAAGATCCAAAGCTTCAAGACGCTGTATGGCAGACTGATAATTATCGTTTTTTAGTGAATCTAAAGCTGTTTCATAGAGTTCTCTCGCATCAAGTTCCGGGAACGTTTCAAATTTGGAATCTGATGGATTTGAAGAACAGGCAGCTAGTGTTGCAAATAAAAAAATGATTACAACTTTAGATAGCTTCATATTTTGTATTGTTCTTTTTAACATTCTTTGTAACACTCTAATAAAATGAAAGACAATTCTACATGACAGTGAAGATACCGTATAGTTCCCAATTAAATAAAAGTTGCATAAAATTGATAAGAAATATGACTGAATTAAGTTTACAAGCAAAAATTCCTGAACAAGCTAGAGGTAAAAGGCTAGATCAAGCTTTAGCTGAGCTCTTTTCTGATTACTCTCGTTCTCGTATTCAACAGTGGATTAAAAAGAGAAATGTAAAAGTTGATGATATTATTATCAGCCGTCCTCGTGAAAAGGTTCAAGGGCATGAATTGGTAACAATTCAAACTGAATTAGAAGCTGAAGTGACTTGGCAAGCCCAAAATATAGATATTGATATCGTTTTTGAAGATGATGATATTATTGTTGTAAACAAAGATGCTGGAATGGTCGTCCATCCTGCTGCAGGCAACTGGGATGGAACTCTTGTCAACGCACTTCTCTATCATCAACCAAATTTAGAACAATTACCTAGAGCTGGTATTGTTCATCGCTTAGATAAAGACACGACTGGGTTGATGGTAGTTGCTAAAACACTTCAAGCTCATACTCATCTTGTGAACCAGTTGCAGGCACGTAAAGTTAATCGTCAGTATTTGTGCTTAGCCAATGGCTCAATTCCAGCAGGTGGAACCGTTGATGAGCCGATTGGTCGTCATCCAGTACGCCGAAAACAAATGGCAGTCATCGAATCAGGAAAACCAGCAATTACTCATTACAAAGTTGAAGAAAAGTTTAACCACTACAGTTTCTTACGCGTTAAACTTGAAACTGGCCGCACCCACCAAATCAGAGTTCATCTTGCATGGCTAAAGCATCCTCTAGTAGGCGATCCAGTCTATGGCGGACGTCTTCGTTTACCTCCTAAGGCAAGTGATAAGCTGATCGAAACGCTTCGAGCATTTCCTCGTCAGGCGCTTCACGCTACTGAGTTAGGGATTATCCATCCATCAACTAAACAAGATGTTAGTTGGCAGGCACCTATTCCTGAAGATATGAAAACTTTGTTAACTACCATTAGAGATGATGAAAACAGCCAATGAGTTTCTTGATAGACGCTATTAAACCAAACTGGGATGTTCCTGATTTTATACATAGTATGGTGACATTACGCTCAGGTGGTGTGAGTAGAGGTAAGTATGATAGCTTCAACCTTGCAACACATGTTGATGATTCGGAGGAGGCGGTTTTACATAATCGACAGTTTCTGAAGAAAAAATTTAATTTACCAGCAGAGCCTTTTTGGTTAGATCAAGCTCATAGCACCAATGTTGTAGAGTTACCTACATCAGAACTTAAAGAATTAAAACAAGCCGATGCATCCTGGACATGCAAAGTAAATACGATCTGTGCTGTATTAACCGCTGATTGTTTGCCGGTATTTTTTTACCACCCAGTTGAACATCGAGTTGCAGTTGCCCATGCAGGCTGGCGGGGTTTGGCAGATGGCATTCTTGAAAAAACTGCAACAGCAATGACCTCATCACCTGAATATCTTAAAGTTTGGTTAGGACCTGCTATTGGTCCTGAGAAATTTGAAGTTGGTGAGGAAGTTAAAAATTTGTTTTGCAAGGATGACGATAGCAATGAAGACGCTTTTGTATTCTCAACTACCAAAGCAGGTAAAAAATATTACTTTGCAGATATTTATCGACTCGCGAAAAGACGACTGTATAATGCAGGAGTGATTTCAATTTCAGGTGGTAATTTTTGCACTGTAAATGAGCCACAAAGGTTTTATTCTTACCGTCGTGATGGTCAAACAGGGCGTATGGCGAGCTTAATTTGGTTTTCGGAATACTGATTTATGAATACTGTTTCAATCGTCATCGCTGTTTTAGTCATTTTACTTATTTATGCTGTTCGCATAGGCTATCAAGCTAATCGCGTAGATTGGGAGCATCCTGTTGTCAATTGTATTGATGGGTGGATGCGGATTTACAGTCGACGATTTCAACGTCTGCAACATGATGAGATGAATATTCCCGAAACAGGTGGTGTATTAGTTGTCTGTAATCACGTATCAGGACTTGACCCTTTAGTGCTTATGTCAGCCTGTGAAAGGCCGCTTCGATTTATGATTGCCACTGAAGAATACAATCGTCCAATTTTGAATCGACTTTTCCGCATTATTGGATGTATTCCTGTTGAGAGACAAAGTAAGCCAGAAGTTGCTTTTAGAGCTGCAATTCAAGCACTTGAAAATGGCGAAGCTGTGGCGATGTTTCCCCATGGTGGTATTCATACTGATACCTGTGGTCATCGACCTATCAAAAGAGGAGCTTTGAAACTTGCTCAACTGACTCGTTCTAAGATTATCCCAACTCGTGTTACTGGTATTAGAAGGGCGGGTGATTCTTTTACACCGCTGTTCCTTCGTGGGCAAGTTAAACTTGAAGTATTTCAACATCTTCCTTCCGATTTTATCGATCAAGAGAATGCTAAAAACGATTTAGGTGATCTGCTTCTGGGTAAAATTTCCTGTATTGAAAATCAGATTTAAAACCCCATAATTAATTAGGTATTAAGTCGATATTGAGGGTTTGTGATTTTGCCGTCAGGGATTTTACAAACAGCTTTTAAAATTACTCCAGAAGGGGATAAATATCATGAGAATGGACAAACTGACCAGTAAATTTCAACTGGCAATAGCTGATGCTCAGTCATTGGCACTTGGTCGTGATCATCAGTTTATTGAGCCACTGCATTTGATGGCAGCTTTGCTGAATCAAGAAGGTGGTAGCATAGGGTTGTTATTGAATCAGGCTAATATTAATTTAAATATTTTACGCTCTAGAGTTTCTCAAAAACTCGACCAATTCCCACAAGTTGAAGGGGATGATGGTGATATTCATATTTCAAACGATTTGGGACGTTTGCTTAATCGTTGTGAAAAATTAGCTAACAAACGTAAAGATCAATACATCGCTAGTGAGCTGTTTGTACTTGCAGCTATTAACGATAAAGGTGCTCTAGGAGAAATACTTAAAGACCTTGGTGCAGAGGAAGATAAAGTTACTGCTGCTATTGATTCTGTAAGAGGAGGTGAAGCTGTTAATGACGCCAATGCAGAAGAGCAGCGCCAAGCATTAGAAAAATATACGATTGATCTCACTGAACGCGCAGAGCAAGGCAAGTTAGATCCGGTTATAGGCCGAGATAGTGAAATTAGAAGAACTATCCAAGTGCTGCAAAGACGTACAAAAAATAATCCTGTGCTAATAGGTGCTCCAGGTGTTGGAAAGACAGCAATTATTGAAGGTCTTGCACAGCGTATTATTAATGAAGAAGTTCCTGAAGGACTAAAAAATAAAAGAGTACTTTCTCTGGATATGGGGGCACTCATTGCAGGAGCAAAATTTCGAGGTGAATTTGAGGAACGTTTGAAAGCTGTCCTTAATGATTTATCTAAACAGGAAGGTCAGATTATTCTGTTCATTGATGAACTTCATACCATGGTTGGAGCCGGTAAAGCTGAAGGTTCAATGGATGCAGGAAATATGCTAAAACCTGCACTTGCAAGGGGTGAGCTACATTGTGTTGGAGCAACTACTCTTGATGAGTATCGTCAATATGTAGAAAAAGATGCTGCGCTTGAACGCCGCTTTCAAAAGGTTCTCGTTGAGGAGCCAAGTGTAGAAGATACCATTGCGATTCTACGTGGTCTAAAAGAGCGTTATGAAGTGCACCATGGTGTTGAAATTACCGATCTGGCAATTGTTGCTGCGGCTACTTTGTCTCATCGTTATGTTAGTGATCGTCAATTACCCGATAAAGCTATTGATCTTATCGACGAGTCCGCTAGTCGAATTAGAATGGAAATAGATTCAAAACCTGAAGAGCTTGATAAACTCGAGCGCCGTTTAATTCAACTGAAAATTCAACAGGAAGCACTAAAAAAGGAAAGTGATTCTGCTTCTTTGAAGCGTCGTGACCATCTTGATGAAGAAATTGGTGTCTTGCAAAGTAAATATGCAGAGTTAGATGATATATGGACAATAGAAAAAGCTGCCTTACAAGGTACTCAAACGATTAAAACTGAACTTGAAAGAGCACGTCTAGATCTAGAAACTGCTCGACGTGCAGGTGATCTTACTCGGATGTCTGAGCTACAATACGGCCGAATTCCAGAGTGCGAAAAGAAACTAGCTGATGCTTCTGAAGTAGAAATGCAAGATATGAAGTTACTTCGCAACAAAGTCACAGCTAACGAGGTTGCTGAAGTTCTTGCTCGGTCTACAGGTATTCCTGTTTCGAAAATGCTAGAAGGTGAGCAGGATAAATTACTGGCAATGGAAGATGCTTTGCATGAAACTGTAATTGGTCAAGAAGAAGCAGTTATCGCTGTTTCTAATGCAATTAGACGCTCAAGAGCAGGTTTGTCTGATCCTTCTAAGCCTAATGGGTCTTTTTTATTTCTTGGGCCAACAGGAGTCGGTAAAACTGAACTTAGTAAAGCGCTAGCTAATTTCTTATTTGATACAGAAGACGCATTAATTCGTATCGACATGTCTGAGTTTATGGAAAAACATTCTGTTGCGAGGCTTGTGGGTGCTCCTCCTGGCTATGTTGGATATGAAGAAGGTGGATATTTGACGGAATTAGTTCGTCGCAAACCTTATTCTGTCATTTTACTTGATGAGATGGAAAAAGCCCATCCAGATGTGTTTAATATTCTACTTCAGGTACTCGATGATGGTCGTTTAACCGATGGACATGGTCGTACGGTTGATTTCAGAAACACTGTGATAATTATGACATCGAATTTAGGCTCTGATGTCATTCAAGGTATGTATGCTCCTGATGATGGTACTGATGAGCAACAACATTATGCTGTGATGAAGGATGCTCTCTCCGAAATAGTTGCACAGAGTTTTAAGCCGGAATTTATCAACCGTGTTGATGAGATGGTGGTATTCCATCCCCTGGTTAAGAAGCAGATCCGAGCGATTGCTGAAATTCAGATTGAGCTGCTTGCTAAGCGTTTAGCAGAGAGAGAAATCAAACTTAATATGACAAATCAAGCAATGGATGCTATTGCTGAAGCAGGGTTTGATCCTATTTTTGGTGCGAGACCTTTGAAGCGAGCAATACAGCAGCGTCTAGAAAATCCTCTTGCACAGGCAATCCTGTCAGGGACATTTGGACCTGGGCAAATACTAACTGTTGACTGGCAAGATGGGGAGATGCTATTGAGTTAATCAGTTCTTCTTTTTGATTGCTGTTTGGTTATCTTACAAGATTTCACAAGAGCGATCCTTTGCTGTGAGTGGATAGGGTTCGTTATATATAATTTCAAAATACTTGAACTGGACAAGGCTGTAAGTTGATATCTTACTCCTGTAACCACAGAAGGTTGGTTTAGAAGATTAGTATCTTCTATTTATTGGAGCAGAGGGTGACCGCTTGGTTGTAGCCCCTCTTTTAAGGGGAGGAAGAGTTATTTTTGTTACGAATATTCCTGATCCAGATCTTTGTGGTTGGGGAGTAGCCAGTTGGTTAATACAGGTAGGGCTATATGAAAAAGCAGAAGTGTTTTCAACCTCGTTATCGTTATTGTTAGTATTCTTATTGTGGCTTAGCTGGGACTGGAAGTTGTGCCACTGGTGCACCATTAATTTTAGTTCAATATTTCCTTTTGATTGTGGGGCTGCTTACTATAATTTGACTATTTCAGCTGCAACTGCCAACTCTTTTACTTAAGCTGCTACCAGAACGGTAGTATGGCTGGGGATAAGTGAGGGAACTTTACACTGACAAATGTAAATCTTCAGGTAATTGTTGACGTGTC
>JAAGZM010000069.1 GCA_024206355.1 Gammaproteobacteria bacterium
TATTGGGCAATCGGTTTTCCATTTGGATATAGTCTTGGAGCAACTAACTTCTGGGGCGAAAGCTATGGTGTTTATGGATTTTGGATAGGCTTCTTAAGCGGTGTATTTATTGGTAGTTGTTTACTCTGCACGCGCATTTATATGAAAACTCATAATTATCATAAATCTAATCAAGCCTCTACTTAGAGGCTAATAACTTCCAGCTTTAAATCTTCTTTGTAATAAAACATCTCCGTCCCCTTCTCTTTTCTCTGATCAAGCGTATGATTGGCTAGTTAACATTTTAAATAAACTTCGAGGCATAATAATGAATTTAGCAAAATCCAGTGTGTTTATAACTTTGATCTCATCTCTTTTACTCTCACAATCAGTATTTGCTGAAGAAGAAAAGAAAGAGGATGAGAAAAAAGACAAAGAAAAAACAGTTGCTGAACTTATCAAAGATCAAACCGTTTATGATGGTTTTCTTGATTTTTATCAAGATCCTAAAACAGGCTCATTGATGCTGACTCTTACTGATGAGCAATTCAATAAGCCGATGATTTACTTTATTCACACAGTGAATGGCGTCTTAGATGCTGGGCATTTCAAAGGAAACTACAGAGAATATAAATTATTAGAATTTAGAAAACATTTTGATAAAATTGAAATTGTCTCTGAAACACCACGTTATTACCTTGATGAAAAGAGTGCCATAAGCCGCTCTGCAGGAACAAACATCTCCTCTGCAACCTTGGCAACTATGAAAATAGAAGCTCATGATGAGAAAACTGGTCAATATTTAGTGAAAGTTGATCCTGTGTTACTCTCAGAATCAATCCATAAGGTATCTCCTTATCCTAGAACTCCAGTACCAGGTGCACCGCCTGCTCCTCCTCGATTTGATGTAGGAAGTTTAAGTAAAGAAAAAACAAAATACTTAGGTGTGCGTAGTTATCCTAAAAATACAGACGTTGTTATCGAGTATGTATTTGACAATCCAAAGCCAAGTGTACGTGGCGGACTAGAAATTACCGATGCAAGAACCGTCTCCATTCAGATGCAGCATTCCTTTATTGAAATGCCTGACAATGATTATAAACCACGTCGTGATGATGCTCGTCTGGGTTACTTTACACAGCAGGTTGATGATTTAAGTTCTGAAAGCTGGGCACCTTATCGAGATGTTATTAACCGTTGGCATCTTGTGAAGAAAGATCCTTCGGCTGAAATATCTGATCCGGTAGAACCGATTGTTTGGTGGATAGAAAACACTACTCCTATCGAATGGAGGGATATCATTGCCCAAGCAACACTTCAATGGAACTCAGCATTCGAAAAAGCTGGTTTTTCAAATGCAATGCAAGTAAAAGTACAGCCAGACGATGCCGAATGGGATGCTGGTGATATTCGTTATAACGTGCTTCGTTGGACAGCATCTCCAAGACCTCCTTTTGGTGGTTACGGCCCTAGCTTACCAAACCCTCTTACAGGTCAAATTATAGCTGCCGATATCATGTTGGAATATACCTACATGAAGAATCGCTGGTTGGCTGAAGCCTTATATACCGAAGGTGCTTCTGATGATGATATGCTACTTAATATGCCTGATGGTTTATATTGCAGTGCTGGTCATAAGATGCATAACTCACTGATAACGGCAAAAACGATACTCAATGCGGCTGGTGCTTCGAGTACAGATTTAAAGAAGCTAACCGAACAAGCATTAGCTGGATTAATTCTCCATGAATTAGGCCACACGCTTGGCTTAAATCATAATATGCGAGCCTCACAACAATTTAGTCCTATTGACATCCACAATGCTGATTTAACAAAAGGCAGTATTACTGGTTCAGTGATGGATTATGCTCCTTTGAATTTAGCTCCTCCTGGAGTTACCCAAGGTGATTATACCGATTCAAGACCGGGTACATATGATGATTGGGTTATCGAGTATGGTTACTCTGTTGGCTTAGATGATCCAGATGCTGAAGAAGATCGTTTATCAGCCATCCTAGCTCGATCTACTGAAGCTGATTTAGCCTTTGGTAATGATGCTGATGATATGCGTGCCTCAGGTCGTCACATCGATCCACGTGTAATGATTGATGATATGTCTTCAGATGCAATTGCTTACAGCGAAGGTAGAATTAAGTTAGTTAAAGAAACTTTCAAAAATCTAAAAGACAAGACCACTCATGAAGGTGAATCTTATCAGGAACTCGTTGTTGGGTATAATTCACTCTTTGGTGCATACGTTCGAGCAATAAATATTGCTTCTCGTTATATTGCTGGTATCTATATTGATAGAGCTGTAGTCGGTCAAGCGGGAGCAACTCAGCCATTTACACCGGTTAGCCTCGCGGATCAAAAACGAGCAATGGCTCTGATGAGTAATTATCTGTTTGCTCCAAATGTATTAGATGAAGCAGCACCTTATTATAATCATCTTCAAGTTCAACGTCGTAGCTTTAATAACTTTCGTACTAACGAAGATCCTAAACTACATGACATGATCCTCAATGCTCAAAAACGCATACTTTCACATCTGCTACATAAAAATGTATTGAAACGTATGACTGATTCAGCCTTGTATGGTAATGAATATGAGCTGAATGAGTTTATGAGTGATTTAACACTTGCTGTATTTGATGCCGATAGAAAGAGTAATGTAACTACTCAACGTCAAAATTTACAGGTTGAATATGTTAATCAAATAATCGCTATCAGTGGGCTTAAAGGTTCATCAGGTTTCGATCATTTGTCAAAAGCTGCTGCGACCTCTCAGTTACATCAAATCCAAGATAAGTACAGCTCTAGTCGCAAGGGTTCAAAATCAACTAAGGCTCATAGAGTGTATATCAGCTGGTTAATTGAGAATGCTTTTCAGGAAAAAGGTTAGTTGATTGGACGCGTTTGAGTGTGTGTTTTTTAGGTTTAGTGACGCCGACTAGAAAGCCCTTCATAGTCATTCTATGTAAGGCTTTTGCCGTCAACTCAATGAGTCTAAAAAACCTGCAATCAAATGCGTAGGCAAACTCACTCAATGGATGAATACTAATTCTTCTGTAAGTTGCTGTTACAAAGTGCATCGTCATAATTAAGAGCCAGTCAACTGAGGATCCTAGGATTATAATTTGTCCTTCAAACTGTGGTAAAGCATACCTGCAACAAGCCCAGGCCATCTAAGTAAAGTTCCGCCAGGAAAACTAGGGGAAGGAAGGTTGGCTAATTGATTAAAACGTTCAGGA
>JAAGZM010000583.1 GCA_024206355.1 Gammaproteobacteria bacterium
AACAGAAATTGCCGTGATTATTGCCGTACGAACAGCAAGAGCGAGTTTGTTTCTTCGAGTAGGTATTTGCGTAGTTATTTTCATAGTAATCTCCAGGTTTAAAAACGGTTGTTACTATCTATAAACGCAGGATTTCAAAAAAGGGGTTAAATATTTTAAATTTATTTAAGGATTATACAAATATGTAGTATGTGGCGAATGTCTCCGTAGTTAAACCTAAAATCCTTAGTTGACCGGCTCTGAATTATGATTATGCACTTCAACCTAGAATCCTCAGTTGACCGGCTCTGACTTATGGTTATTTATTTCAAAACAGCAACTTACAGAAGGATTAGTATTCATCCATTGAGTGAGTTTGCCTACGCCTTTGATTGCACTTTTTTTAGACTCATTGACTTGACGGCAAAAGCCTAAAAAACACACACTCAAATGCGTCCAACTGAGGATTCTAGGATTAACAATCAAAATAGGGTGCATCTATAGAAGAATTATTCACATCGTGTCGGTGAATAATTCTTCTATAGATGCAGCCGAGTTTCGAAGTACTTATAAGAAATAAGTACCGAAAGTGAGGATATCAACGAATACCGAAACAGCATAAAATGCTGCGATAACAACATAAAACATCAGCCTATTTCTGGAAATCTAGTTTATAATTCGTGCCTATTTGATATTTTGATTGGTAGGAGTTTACCGTGGATCTTCAACTTAATGACCCTTCATTACTACAGACTGGCTTATTTATTAATGGTCAGTGGCTTGATCGAGAAATAACACTTGATGTTACTGATCCGGCAACGGGTAAAGTAATTACTTCAGTTGCAACAGCTAGTGCGGAAGATACTGAGCAGGCGATTACTGCAGCCAGTGTTGCATTTGATAGCTGGAAAATGGTGACAGCTAAAGAGCGAGCAGCCCCTTTGCAGCGTTGGTTTAAACTGATTATGGAAAATCATGATGATTTAGCGAAAATACTGACAGCAGAACAGGGTAAGATCCTTGCTGAAGCTAAAGGCGAAATTGCTTATGGCGCTAATTATATTGAATGGTTTGCTGAAGAAGCCAAACGTATCTACGGAGATACAATCCCACAGCCATCAAATGATCGACGTTTACTTTGTATAAAACAACCTATTGGTGTTGTGGCTTGCATTACACCATGGAACTTCCCAAATGCGATGCTAACTCGAAAAATTGCACCTGCAGTTGCAGCTGGATGTACAGTAGTTTGTAAAACGGCATCAGAAACACCTTTATCTGCTTTAGCGCTTGCAGAGCTTGCGAAACGAGCAGGGATCCCTGATGGTGTAATCAATATGGTTGTAGGTAAAGCAAGCATAATTGGTCCAACACTAACAGCAAGTCCAACGGTTCGAAAGTTATCCTTTACAGGTTCAACCGAAGTTGGAAAAATTTTGCTAAAAGAATGTGCAGGAACCGTAAAAAAAGTTTCTATGGAGTTAGGTGGAAATGCTCCATTTATCATCTTTGATGATGCCGATCTTGATGCAACTATTGATGGGTTACTTGCATCCAAATACAGGAATAGCGGGCAAACATGTGTTTGTACCAATCGAGTCTTTGTTCAAAAATCAATTGAAAAAGAGTTTAGCGCAAAATTGGTAGAAGCTGTTGAGAGCAGATTAAGCATTGGTAATGGTTTTGCTGAGGGGGTCACCAATGGCCCACTTATAAATAAAGGAGCGGTATCAACTGTTGTTGATCTTGTAGAACGTTCAGTAGCGCAAGGTGCATGCATATTAACAGGTGGTTCAGTATCAGAACTCGGTGAAAACTACTATCAACCAACGATATTGGGCAACGTAACAAACGACATGCCAATTGCTCAAGAAGAAATATTCGGGCCAGTAGCTCCATTGATAACTTTTGAAACAGAGGAAGAAGTTATCGATATGGCTAATGATACAAATGTTGGCCTTGCAGCCTATTTTTACAGCCGAGATATCGGACGAGTTTGGCGGGTAAGCGAACAACTTGAGTACGGTATTGTTGGTATTAATGAAGGAATTATCTCAAATGAAATGGCACCTTTTGGAGGCGTTAAAGAATCAGGTATGGGTCGTGAAGGTTCAAAATACGGTCTCGATGACTATCTAGAAATGAAATATATTTGTATGGGCGGACTAGATAGCTAATTTAATTGGAGCAAAATGATGGGCATTAACAACGATCTACAAACAAGAAAAGATAAAGTCATTGCCAGAGGACTAGGTAACATGGTGCCTGTCTATATCGATAAGGCAGACAATGCGGAATTATGGGATGTAGAAGGTAAACGCTATATCGATTTTGGAACTGGTATCGCAGTTGTAAACACCGGTCATAATAACCCTAAAGTGAAGGCTGCAGTTAAGGAGCAATTAGAAAAATTTACCCACACTTGTTTTATGGTAACCCCTTATGAAACAGGTGTAGAGCTCGCCGAAAAAATTACTGAACTAGCACCTATCTCTGAGCCTACAAAAGCGATTTTTGTAACCACTGGTGCTGAAGCAGTAGAAAACTGCGTAAAGATTGCTCGATCTCATACAGGACGACGTGGTGTGATTGCTTTTAATGGTGGATTCCACGGTCGCACTAATATGACAATGGCATTAACAGGTAAAATATTACCTTACAAAAATCAATTTGGACCTTTCCCTGGTGATATATACCACGTTCCTTTTCCCATAGAGTATCATGGAGTAACGGTCAAACAATCTTTAGACGCTCTAAATATGCTATTCAAAGTTGCCATTGCTGTGGAAGATATCGCAGCAATTATCGTTGAACCTGTACAAGGTGAAGGAGGCTTCTACCAAGCACCTACAGAATTTTTAGAAGCACTAAGAGCACTCTGTGATCAACACGGTATAGTACTTATTGCAGATGAAATCCAGACAGGCTTCGCTCGCACAGGTAAAATG
>JAAGZM010000584.1 GCA_024206355.1 Gammaproteobacteria bacterium
AGTATGCGTCTTTATTAATTTCAAGTTTGATATTTGTATAGGAATCAGCAGAAATAAAGGAAATATTATCACTGTTTAAATAGCTGCTGATAATAATTGTTTGTGTCATGAAATAGTTTTCCAAGTCAACTGTAACTCATTAATTCTTTTCGAGTTTTATACCTTTATCAAGCCTAGTCTATTCTACTTTAATTGGTAAATTAAACCATATTTTTTCAAGTATATTTATTAATTTCTGTTAGGTATAATAAAAGTAGATGTTAAAATAACTAAATATTTAAAAAGGTTAAATTAATGACAAATAAACCAAGCCAAGACAAGCTGGATGAAATTAAATCAAATTTTGATTTTTTTGATGATGACAGTAATGGCAAAATTGATCTCAATGAATTCATCAAATTACTGAATATTATTGAACCTACAGCAACTAAAGAACAAGCAGAAGAAGGTTTTACAATTATCGATGATGACAATAATGGTGTTATCGATTTTGCTGAATTTATTAACTGGTGGCAAAGCTACTGGTGGCAGTACTAAACAAACCAACAAGTAAATAAGCCGGTAATAGCTTATTATTGGTCTATTTAGAAGTTTTCAATAGCTCATCTATCTTATTGATTAACTCACCTTTATAGAAAGGTTTGGATAAAATAGCATTTGCTCCAAAATTAAGAGCCATATCAAGATAATCCACCCCAAATCCAAAATTGCCACCTGAAATAGCTAGTATTGGCAGATCACTGATTTTTCTGATGTCCATAATTAAAGCAGTTCCTTCACCATTTTCCATGACAATATCGGTAATTATAAGGTCTGGTAATGATTGTTTTATCAACTTTAAAGCAGAATCTCCTCCATCTGTAGTCACAACGCCATATCCTTCACTAGAGAGAGCTTCTTCGATAAACAATAAAAAATCCTGATTATCATCAACTACTAATATTTTTAAATTTGTATTCTGTGCGCTCATTTGTAACCTTTAAACCTCAATAGCATTTTTCACCTATTATACTTAAGATTATAATCATAATAAACAACTCAATGAAGAATAAAAATATTCATATATCTTCAATCAAATGTTGTAATTTCTTTGAATTCCATTAATCATCTAACTTTATAATTCTATTTAAAAATAATTTATGGATACTGTAGATCAAGAAGTACTCAAACAACTATCTTTCTGGCTTGAAGATAACAAACGTTGCTGGTTAGCAACAATTGTAAGAACATTCAGTTCTTCACCTCGCCCTGTTGGTTCATTAATGGCATTTAGTGATGGCGGAAAACAAGTAGGCTCACTATCCGGCGGTTGTGTTGAAGAAGAGCTTTGTCGAAACTTGCTTAACAAAAAGATACCCATTCCACCAACAATATTTAAGTTTGGCATCAATAGCGAAGAAAGCGCAAGACTAGGCCTACCCTGTGGAGGACAAATGGAAATACTTGTCGAACAAATTAGTTCGATAGACAAATATAAAGAACATATCCAAACTATTTTAAAAAGTATCGTTAATAATCAGTGCATTAGACGTGAAGTATCTTTAGCTACTTCAGAGGTTTTAGAGTTTAAAGCAACGGCTGAACAACGGTTAAAAACTTGTATTACGCTCTCTGATACCACATTTAATCATATACTTGGGCCAGCATTTAGTTTAATTATTGTTGGAGCTAACCAAGTTTCCAGTTATCTGGCTGAATTCGCTCTAGCTTTAAATTACCGAGTCATGATCTGCGACCCTAGACCAGATGCTATTAGTAATCTGCATGTGCAGGGGGTTGAAGTTATTCAACAAATGCCTGATGATTTTATTCTTCAAAAGAAACCTGATCAACAATACGCCATTGTAACCGTCACTCATGATCCTAAAATTGATGATCTCGCACTTATCGAAGCATTAGCATCAGATGCTTTCTATGTGGGAGCGATGGGCTCAACTAGAACATCTGCTGCTCGACGTAAACGGCTGCTGAATATGACGTTAGTTGATCTCACTGAACAACAACTTGATAAGCTTCATGCTCCCGTTGGGCTCTCAATTGGAAGTAAAACACCTCCCGAGATAGCTCTGTCAATAATGGCCGAACTAACAAGACTTAGACGGGATCAAGCAGAAACACTTTTATAAATATACTTATAGAAATACATTTAACTACTCATTTAGGAAAGAGAAATTGGATATTGAAGAACTGGTTGAACATTTAAATGTTGAACAAATTGATAAGTTACTATTTCGCGGACTAACACCAGACAACTGGCGAAAGCGTGTCTATGGAGGACAAGTTCTTGCACAGGCACTCAATGCCGCGCTGCGAACAGTTGACTCTGATCGCAAGGTTCATTCACTTCATGCCTACTTCTTACGTCCTGGCAATCCTAAATTACCTATTATCTATGATGTAGATCCAATTCGTGATGGAAGGAGTTTCACTACTCGACGTGTGGTTGCAATTCAAAATGGTAAAGCTATTTTTAATACATCAATATCTTTTCAAATTGCGGAGGAAGGCCTTAACCATCAAATAGAAATGCCAGATGTTGAGGGACCAGAAAAACTCACCAGCGACGAAGAATATCTACGAAGATTAGCTGAAGAACATCCAAATCTTGTGACACCAGGAATGAGGAACGCACAACCAATAGAGATCCGTCGTTTACAGATAATTGATCCTATGTCACCAATAATATCTAAACCACAAACCGGATTTTGGATGCGTTCAAAAGGCTCTCTTGCTGATGAGCCTATCATTCATCAAACAATGCTTGCTTATTTGTCAGATTACTTTTTGATGGGTACAGCACTTCTGCCACACGGAGTGACATTTTTTAATAGTAAGTTGCAAGGTGCTAGTCTTGATCATGTTTTATATTTCCATGATTACTTTAGAGCTGACCAATGGCTGTACTACCATATGGATTCACCCGTATCATCAGGTGGCAGAGGGTTAAATAGAGGAACTGTTTATACGCAAAATGGTCGTCTTGTAGCCAGTAGTATTCAGGAAGGTTTAATGCGTATACATCAGTAGATGTATACACATTTACATCAGTAAGTTGCTAAAATCATATTCCATCCTTTGATCAGGAATTTGTAAAAAATATCCCTGAACAAAATGGATGTTATATTGCCAGATGACTGGCAGTGACCCAGCCTCTTGAATACACTCTGCTATCAGCTTGATTTTATTTTTATAAGCCGCTTTAACAATCTCTTTTACAATCACTTGATGTGCTTTGTTTGAAGCTAGGTTTTGTATTAAACGACTATCAATTTTCAGGTAATCAATGTCCATTGGTTCCAATAATTTAAATGATTTTAGACGTGTACCAAAATGATTTATGGCAATTTTACAATTTAACTTTTTCAAATTTTTCACTAGGTGTAGAGTTTGAGTTAAATGATTAAAGGCTAGTGATTCAGAAATTTCAAAAACAATATTTTTGCTAGGAAATTTAATTTCTTTAATTGTTTCCGAAATCCAAGTAAGCATTTTCTCATCATTTATTGAACTACCAGATAATTTAATAAAAATTTCCATCTCATTACCTTTCTTTTTTTCTTCCACACCATTGTGTAAGGAATAAAGAATCACTCGACGATCAATATCAGACATCAAACCTGCACGTTCAGCAAAGGGTATGAATGTAGCTGGAGAGACAATATTATCTCCCTCATCAGTCATTCTAATTAAAGCTTCATAACGAGGCTTATCATCAGCTTTTAAGCTGATAATGGGTTGATAAAAAAGTACAAATAAATCTTTTTCAAAAGCTTCCCGAAATCTGACATCCCAAGCTTGCTTCTCTTTGACCTCACTGGAAACGACTTCAGTTTCGTGATAATGGTGAACGGCATTACCTCCACTAAACTTTGCCTTCTCGCTAGAATCAAAAGCATTTGAAATTATTACCTGCAATGTGTCTTTAGAATTATTAATGTAGTTAATTCCAATACTACAGGTACTTGATATATTATTATTATCAAATTTAGAGATAGCTTCTCCAATTGCTTCTCTTATAATATCAGCCTTGGCTGAAATCTTTTTTATAGTCTCACCTTCCAATAATAAGATAAACGAGCCACCTTGGTAACGGGCTGCAACATCATCTCTTTCAAGGAGATTATCAATTACTTTTGCTGTATTTTTAAGAAAAATATCTCCCGATAGAATGCCAATACTTTCCTTGATTAAGTTAAAATTATCTAACTGTAAATATAGTAGAGCCGTTTCTTTGTCATTCTTTGTTTTTGTTGAGAGCTTGTTTTCAAAATATTCAAGAAATTGAAGTCGACTATATAAGCCGGTAAAATCTCGTCCGCCCACACTAGTTGATGTGCAGAGTTGCAATACATGGGTTAACTCTCTTTCTACCACTAAATGTAAATGTTGATGATTTTCGATATCAATATAATCACTCAACCCTTGTTGCATAGCCTCAACAACTGATAGTTCAGCAGTTTCAAAAACTCCGACACATGAAATGTGATTGCCTTGTTCAGTTACTATATCTGCCGCATTAAAGACATTAAAGTCCTTATGTTTGCAGTTGCCAATAATTAAATGACAGTGACCTGTACCAATTATCTCAAGAAGTTTTGACTTGCTATTAACTAGAGTAAAAGTACATGAAAGTTCACTGACAGCAATAATGTCTGAAACCTCTTCTAACTCGGCTTCAGTACCACCAATAACACATATATTTATACGATTTTCGGACATTTATTCTCAATTCCCTTTAAGCGGAGAAGTTCAGTCAAAGAACAATTTTATGGATGTAATATTCGACTATAAGATTAACACTCATTCAAGGTTAAAGCTATCATCTCAGAAGTTAAATTATCATTAAAAATAAGTTAATATACTAAATATCAAGCAGATACCTGAAGGTTTACTGATGGAAAATCAAACAACACTGGTATTGTTTAATAAACCATTCAATACACTTTGCCAATTTACCGGTGAACAGCAAGATTCAACACTTGCTGATTATATCAATATTAATGGTGTTTACCCTGCAGGAAGACTGGACAAAGATTCTGAAGGACTTTTACTACTGACTAACAATGGTAAACTTCAGCATCAGATAAGCCATCCTGATCATAAACTTACTAAAACCTACTTGGCACAGGTTGATGGTAAAATTACAACACAAGCAGTCACACAGCTAGCTCGTGGAATCACTTTAAAAGATGGTCAAACTAAACCAGCTAAAGCAAAGATTATTGATATAGAGTCGATGGATTTTCAGTTATGGGATAGGAATCCTCCTATTAGATATAGGAAAAATATTCCAACCAGTTGGATAGAACTATCAATTATAGAAGGAAAAAACCGGCAAGTTCGTCGTATGACAGCAGCAGTAGGATATCCAACGTTAAGGCTGATCAGAGTATCAATTGGTGAATGGTCACTTGATAAATTACAGCCTGGGGAATTTAAATTAGAGTCTTAAGCTGATTTATGTACTAGTTTGCGTACCATCAAGAAATTCCAAAAACTGCAAGACACCTACTATTGTATCGAGTAAGGCTTCCTTTTCTGATTCATCTATTGTTCTATCGATTGTCGTTTCAACCACGTCAAGCAAGCCTCGTGTTAATTCACTAAGGACAAAACGCTCTCTATCAACAAGTGTTGAGTTTTCAAGGAGTTTATCCAAAGCTATTTCAGTTTCCTCAAAAATTGAAACATTGTCCCAAATCTGAGGTTTATTATACATCTTGAGTAGTTCAAGTATTTGTTGGTTTTGCATAGC
>JAAGZM010000070.1 GCA_024206355.1 Gammaproteobacteria bacterium
AAGATCACCTCGGCTCATCGCACACCAGTCGAAACTCATGACTATGTTACTAGTGCGGAAGAAAGGGGCTGCAAAGTATTTATTGCAGCAGCAGGACTTGCCGCACACCTAGCTGGCGTTGTTGCTGGCATCACGCTTAATCCAGTTATTGGCATCCCTATGGACGCAGGTCCTTTACAAGGTATGGATGCTCTGCTTTCAACAGTTATGATGCCTGGTGGTGTACCGGTTGCAACTGTTGCTATTGGCAAGGCTGGTGCAAAGAATGCTGGATATCTTGCTGCACAAATATTATCGGTTGCCGATGATGATCTAGCTAAACGAATTCGTGAAGAACGAGCTAAAAATGCTGCTGCTGTTGTTGCCAAAGATAAAAATTTACAGCAAGAATTGAATGCTGGCTAATTTAGCATCGTCATTTCATATTCGATTAGCTTCAAGAGCTCTACATCGTGGCGAAGTGATTGCTTATCCAACCGAGTCAGTTTACGGACTCGGTTGTGATCCCAATAATCTAGATGCTATCGAACAACTTTTGTTGATTAAATCTCGATCTGCGGCAAAGGGATTAATATTAATTGCCTCAGATATAAGTCAGTTAGAACCCTGGGTAGCTTTTAGTCAGGTCCCAGATATGCAGTTATTAATCAATAGCTGGCCTGGTGCCGAAACCTGGATTGTTCCAGCTCGTAAGCATATCTCTCCGTTATTAACAGGCAGCCATAATACATTAGCTGTCAGGGTTACAGCACATCCAACTGCCAGTAGTTTATGCCAGCAATTCAAAGGACCAATTACCTCAACAAGTGCTAACCGTAACGGGCAACGAGAAGCTAGAGACTTATTTACAGTAAGACAATTTTTTAATGATAAAGTTAACCACTACTTACCAGGAACAATTTCTGGTAACAACAAACCATCTCGAATAAGAAATGCAATGAATGGGCAGACCATTCGTGCTTAACATCTGATTTTAAATATTAGGACAGATAATTTACTCCTAACACTTTAAAATCGAGGGATTGGGCAGAGCATAACTAGCTGCTATAATAGTATTAATAATTGTATTGGTTTTTTGGTAATGCATAAATTATTAGAGGATATTTTACGGTGAACAAACCACAGACCACAGGTAGTTTTCCTGCCAGAAGAATGCGGCGCATGCGCCGTGATAAATTTTCAAGAGAGCTTATGGCTGAGAATCGCTTACATGCAAGTGATTTGATTTATCCGGTATTTATTATTGAAGGAGAAAACAAAAGAGAAACTGTTCCATCTATGCCGGGAGTTGAACGCCTTACCATCGATTTATTACTCAATCTAATGAGCGAACTCCATCCTATTGGATTACAAATGCTTGCCTTGTTTCCAGTTGTGACCAGCGAGAAGAAATCTTTACTTGCTGAAGAGAGTTATAACCCTGACGGACTAGTGCCTAGAGCAATTCGACAATTAAAAGTGTCATTCCCTGAACTTGGTATCATGACCGATGTTGCACTTGATCCTTATACATCACACGGACAAGACGGGATACTTGATGAACAAGGTTATGTAGTTAACGATCAAACAGTGGAAGTTCTCACCAAACAGGCGCTCTGCCATGCACGGGCTGGAGCACAAGTTGTTGCACCTTCAGATATGATGGATGGCCGTATCGGCGCTATTCGCTCAGTGTTAGAACTAGAGGGATTTTGCAATACCAGGATCATGTCTTACGCAGCAAAATATGCTTCTAGTTTCTATGGCCCCTTTAGAGATGCTGTCGGTTCATCTTCAAATCTAGCCGATGGAAATAAATATTCCTATCAAATGGATCCTGCCAATTCAAATGAAGCATTACATGAAGTTGCACTTGATATAGAAGAGGGCGCAGATATGGTCATAGTTAAACCAGGCATGCCCTATCTCGATATTGTCAAACGTGTTAAAGATACCTTTATGGTGCCAACCTTTGCTTATCAGGTCAGTGGCGAATACGCCATGCTTAAAGCAGCCATTGCTAATGGATGGTTAGAAGAGCAATTAGTAGTTAGTGAGTCATTACTTTCGTTTAAACGAGCTGGTGCAGACGGAATCTTAACTTATTTTGCACCAGATATGTTAAGGTGGCTCAATTCTTGATGTATTAAAAACAATCAGTGTTTATTAAACTATGACCTTCTCATTTGATGTTCATATTACCAGTGCCGAGGAATGTCTCTTTAAACCTAGAATCCTCAGTTGACCGGCTCTGACTTATGGTTATTTATTTCAAAACAGCAACTTACAGAAGGATTAGTATTCACCCATTGAGTGAGTTTGCCTACACATTTGATTGCACGTTTTTTAGACTTATTGACT